>CANPGX010000001.1 GCA_947573745.1 uncultured Erysipelotrichaceae bacterium
TTTTCTATTTTATGAAATCCTTGTTTTTGAAATTGAGTTTGTTTTTCTAATAATCGATCCTGTTTTTCCTCATCTATTTCATCTAACCAGGCATACTGCAGACGTGTTTGAATAAAGACATATAAAAACAAAAAAACAGCTACAACAAAACTGGTAGCCCATTGATATAAAGCAATGTGTGTAATATCCATAGATCGTGGAACCATCATAAGAGAAGAAGCCATAATTAGCATCGACAAAACAATGGATAATAAAATTCTCTTCTTGATGAGCTCTCTTTCCTTTTGAACATGAAAAATATGTTCATTCCAATTTGCCAGATCTTCCAACAAAAGATCCACTTGTTCTAAATAATCTCCTCCTAACAATTCTATATCAATTAAAAAAAGATGGATTTCTTTCATCCTACGACAAGCATAATGCAATTCTATCTCATTAAATAATGTTGTATAATCATTTGATTATCCCCGTTGATAGCTCATAACTATCCTCTAACGCATTGATAATCTTAGGTCTTTTTTTAAAAGAATACAACATTGTTTCCAAATAATTAACCACATCGTCAAAACGTTTTTTTTCATAAAGATATCGATCATAGCTACGAATAAACCAAGGTAACAAAAAAAGAATCTCTATGCAAAGCAAACATATCATACTGCTTTTTAATCTATAAATATATCCTAAAACAACCAATAAAATGATACCTAAAATAAAATGGATAAAAAACTTTTTTAAAGGATAATGATGGGCTCTTTCCTTTAATGAATATAGCGAATATTTCATAAATGAAAAGGATCCTTTATATGAGCTCTTTGGAATTTTCTTTGAATATCTTCTAATAATTCTTGACTGATCCACTGCCCATCATCGTAAATTAATTGTTCTCGATTTTCTCCCTTTGCATTATGCTCAAATAAAATAACTTGATCGATACGCCGCTTAATCTTCCCATGTTCCTCTCGCTTTGAAATGCCCACCCCAACATCTATAAACGAATAAATCGTATGATCTATCGTTTTTTTCTCTTCTGACATCATATTTTTAATACGGTCAGGAATTTTACGTACATCATCACTATGTAGCGTTGTCAAACAATGGGTCCCTGTAGACATCGACTCTAACAAATATTTAACTTCATAAGATCGTGCTTCTGACAAAATAATCCATACAGGCAACTGTCTCAAACTGGCTTTAATCGCCTGAACATAACTAAAATCTTTATCCACTTTAAGTTCAACACAATCTTTTTGTGGATTAATCGCATGATAATGAATCTCTAAATTATCTTCTATCGTAATCACCCTCTCCTTAGCAGGAATATATTGAGTCAATAATTTAAGATATTCTGTTTTTCCTACTCCGGGCAACCCAGTAATCACAATATTACACTTTGCTAAAATACAGGCTTTCATAAAACTCTCTAGGCGCTCTTCACAATATCCTTCTTTCATCATCTGTTTCTTTGTTAAACGTCGCTTCATAGGTGATTTTCGTATAGATATGCTTCGTCCCGTCTTAGCAACATCCTCATGAATGATGGATACTCTTAAACCACTATCTTCAGCTTCCAATAAAGGATGATATTTATTAAAGGAAGCATTCACCTGATTAGCAACATACATGGAAAAGCGTTGGATAAAGTCTTCATCCAATCGTACTTTTTCCATATATCTTCCTTTTTTTAAATGATCGATCCATAATTGTTTTCCATTCCAATTAATATCTGTGATATTTTCATTTTCTATAAATGGTTCTAATGGCCCATAAATAGATGGCATCACGATACTTGTCCACCTTGATTTAATAATGTATTAATCATCTTTAATAAAGCCTCTTTAATCGCTTCTGCTAAAGGCGATGCAAAAGCAATAAAAATCATCGATACAACAATAACCACCATAATCAAACCATATTCTTCTAAAAAGCCTTTCATTTCATGACCTCCTTATTGATATACTCTTCCTTAACCATTTGATAGCGATGCTTAATTTCCCCATCCTTTCCATGAATATATGGAAAATGCTGAATCACCTCTACATCTAAAACCCCCCTTTCTTGATCGCAAGTATAAAGTTTGATCGTATAATCCCCTCGACTATTCACTTGTTTAAAAAAATCATCTTTAAATAATGCAAAAACTTCCTCATCATCCATCCTTGTATCCATCTGTTTTAGGGTAAAGGATAAAGCATGCTTCAAAGCCAATCTTTGTTCTTGAGATCTTAAATCTTTATCCATGATTGTAAGATGAATACATAAAGAATAAAAAAGGATACTCACCAACATCCATATCATTAAACTTAATTTCATGCATAAAAAAAGAGGCTTTTAAGGCCTCTAATATATTCACTTTCACAATACCATATTACCATGGTTATCGATACGCGTAAAGTTCTATTTTCTATCAAAAAAGTATCATTTGAATTGATTGGTTAAGGCATCGTACTCAAAATCAACACTCTTTAAGCGGGCTATGATTTCTTCTTTTGAAACATTTAAATCATCACATAATGCGTCCAGACTCTTATACTCATCTCTAAGTTTCATATTGATATAACTCAACAACATCATATTATCCTTCATCAATTCCATATCCTATACCTTCACTTTCCCATCGTCCAACTTCTTTAAAAAACTTTCAATACGACTTAAGCCCTCTTTAAGCTGTTCAATACTATACGCATAGGAAATACGTACATATCCTTCTCCAGCATCACCAAAAGCATCTCCAGGAACACAAGCACATTTTTCTTCTGATAATAATAATTCGCAGAATTGTTTTGATGTCAATCCAGTGGATTTAATACATGGAAATACATAAAACGCGCCTCTTGGCATAAAAGTTTTTAAGCCCAGACGATTCAGTCCTTCAACGAGATAATTTCGTCTAGCTAAATAAGATAATCTCATTTGTTCAATGCCTTCATCACCATTTTTTAAAGCTTCTATACCAGCATATTGGGCCATTGTATTCGCACACATAATCACAAATTGATGAACTTTATTCATCGCCTTAATAAAAGTAGGATGCGCTAACAAATAGCCTAATCTCCATCCTGTCATAGCATAAGCTTTTGAAAAGCCACTGATGACAATGACTTGATCTTTGATATCATCAAAAGACGCTATGGAACAGAAATGCTCATCATAACATAATTCAGCATAGATCTCGTCAGAAACAACAATCAGTCCATACTTCTTAATGATAGGCACAAGTAAGGCAAAATCATCGCGACTCATCGTTCCACCCGTAGGGTTATTCGGATAATTCAATAAAAGTATTTTCGTGCGATCTGTCAATGCTGCTTCAAGCATTTCCGGTGTAAGTTTAAACCCATTTTCTTCTTTTAATTCAATATATTTAGTAATACCTCCAGACAATGCTATCGCTGGACTATAAGCTACATAACTCGGTGTCGGTAAAATCACTTCATCACCTGGATTTAATAAAGCACGACAAGCCAAATCGATACCTTCAGATCCGCCCACTGTCACAAGCACTTGATCTTCTTGGTAATCAAGATTAAATTTTCTCTTTTGATAAGCACAAATTTCTTTTCTTAGTTCTAAAAGACCAGGATTAGCTGTATAAAAAGTCTTTCCTTTTTCTAACGCATAGATAGCTGCCTCTCTTACATGCCAGGGTGTATCAAAATCAGGCTCTCCTACTCCTAACGATACAACACCTTCAATTTGATTAGCCAAATCAAAAAACTTCCTAATCCCACTAGGTGCTAAATCTCTTACCGTTGTATTTAAATAACTTTCATAATCTATCATGGAGTCACAACCAATCTTTCTTGACGATCTTCATTATCTTCTAAAAGCATACCTGCTTTTTTATATTTTTTTAATACAAATAATGTTGAGGTACCCGTAACACCTTCGATACAAGCCAGCTTACTTCCCACAAACATAGCCACATCCTGCATCGTTTTTCCACTTACCTCTACAATAAACTCACTTGATCCACTTAATAAATAAAGGGTATCCACCTCTGGATAACGAGCAATACGTGCAGCAACACGATCATAGCCATATTCTCTTTCTGGTGTAGAATTGATTTGAATAAGTGCTTGAACTTTTTCTTTATTTGTCTTATCCCAATTCACCAAGGTATGATATCCACAGATAACGCGTTTTCTTTCAAGCTCGCTCATCGTTTCTAAAATATTTTCTTCACTTTCTTGTAGCGCCATAGCAAGGTCACTCACACTATAACGCGCTTGTTTTTCAATTAATTGAAGTAATTTTTCTTCCATTGACAACACTCCTATCTTTCTTGTTTAAAACAAGACTCAGCATACAACATAGCACCCAGTATATTGGCATCGTTATTATATTTACAACGCTCAATACGTGTCGTGATCAATCCATTGAAATTATGACTGCTTTGATCTTCCTTAAACATCTTTTGCATTTTTTCAATAAACCAATCTTCTTCAGATATACCGCCACCTAAACAAATGACTTCTGGATTATAAAAAATGATAATCATATGAAGTCCAAACAAGATATTCTTGCACCATTCTTCCATCGCCTTAATAGCTACCGGATCATCTTTCAAATATTTTTCCGTTACTTCCGTACCATAAGTTAATGGTACTGCTGCCTCACGATTATAAATATCAATGAGTGAAGTAATCGCACCAATCTGTGATAATCCAATATATCGACCATCGGCATCTCTTCCAATAGGTAAACCAGAAAATTCTCCAGCAACGTTGTCAACACCTTGAATAACACCACTTTCATTGCACACACAACCACCAATTCCAGTACCAATAATATAGTAAACAGAAGATTTTGTCCCTTTTCCATGACCAATTTTTAATTCACAAAAGCCAGCCGCTTTGGCATCATTCATCGTCGCCACTGGTCGATTTAATCGAGATCCAATTTCTTCATTCACATTTGTTTGATACATAATACGCACATTAGGTGCAGCCTTTGACATAATCGTTGAATCATCATTCACAACACCTGGTGCACTCACACCAATAAAATCCACTTCTGACACATCAACATCTTCACATAAATATTGATAAAAATCATCTTTTGTTTTCATCAAAATAGATGGCTTTTTCCATTTCTTGACAATTTTATAACTTTCATCTACTAATGCATACTTAATAAAAGTTCCCCCAATATCGATTCCTAAATGATACATTCTTTAATCCTCCTATAATATGATTCTTTCTTTTATTTTATCATGTCTAAACCATAAAATCTCGCATTACTTTCTCTTTTATATAGATAAAAAAAAGAATATACTGTTAAATGAGGTGATTTTATGCCTATTTACATAAAAAATGCTAAAAACTTTCTTACTAAAAGCGAACGCTTTAATTATACTTGCAATCCATATGGAGGATGTGTTCATGGTTGTCGTTATTGTTATGCACATTATATGTCCTCTTATAGAAAAGAAAAAGAACCATGGGGAAGTTATATCGATATTCGTGATTTCCAATCCTACACGATTCCTAAAGACGCCTCATGTATCTTTATTTCCACAGTCACAGATCCTTACCAACCTATTGAAGCAACTCAGTTAAAAACCCAAAAAGCACTGATGGCCCTAAAAGACTTTCCACATAAAATTTCTATTCTCACTAAAAGTACACTCGTCTTAAGAGATATCGATATCCTCAAAGAACTATCTCATGTAGAGGTCGGTATGAGCATCGCTACTGTAGATGAAAAATTTCGCCAAGTGATGGAAAAAAACACTAGTCCCATACAGGCGCGTTTAGATACATTAAAAAAACTTCATGATGCCGGTATAACTACCTATATCTTTATATGCCCTATTTTTCCTAAGTTGACAAATTACAAAAAAATCATTCAACTTTCAAAAGATTTTACAGATTATTATATGTTTGATTTTCTCAATCTACGTGGACAAAATAAAACATGGGTCTTGCAAGAAATCAAACAACATGCGCCTGAATTATATCCATTATATGAACAAATTTATGTAAAAAATGATGATACTTATCTTCAATATATTCGCCAAAGTATCCTTGATTATGCCCAAAAAGAAAAGATTCATCTGAAATCAACTTTCTAATGAATCTTTAAGAATTTGAATAGCTTTTTCTTTATTTTTTAATGAGTACCATATATGTTGTAACCTTTGATAAAACAAGTGGCTGAGTTGATGATCCCTAAAAATCTGAAGCGGATGATGATCTTGTGCATAGATGAAATCACTATGCTCTTTAGCATGATAGTAACCGCTCATTTGATTTTGTTCTATAAAACCTACTTTTAAAGAAACATGAGAAGATAAATGTGTTGTTAATTCAGCAAGATAGTTTTTAAAATCTTCTTGTTTTATATAAACATGATGTAAAGTATTTAAAGATGTTTCGCCATAATAAAAGCCCTCTTTTTGGCAACGTTCTTGAATAGCTGTAAGACTAAACATCATACATATTTCGTGACTACCATCCTCAAAGAAATGATGATAAGTCTGTTTTTGTATAGCTCTCATGGAAATTTTTTGTTCATGGGTTAATCCTGTGTTATAAGTAAGGACATTTTCCATCAAAGAATGACTCATCCCATAAAAAGGTGGTAATTCACTCAAAAGATATTCTTTTCCTTCTAATAATCTTGCTTCTTGATAAAATGACATATAATCATCTGAATCAATGACCTGACTAGAAGAAAATGTTGCCCATCTTTTTAATTCATCAAAAAAGTACTGATAAGATGAAACTCTTCGATGATCAAAAAAGACTTCCGTATAACAAGACTTCTCACAATGCATATACATTTGTAAAATTAAACGATCTTCAATAAAATATATAGGAAACTGAGGCACTGAGGTCATCTTATGACGAATATAATGAAGTTCAAAATTTTCATAAAATAACCAACTAAGTAATAAATCAAAATGGCTATGTGACCCATCACATTGTTCTAAATCAATATAAAATATGATTTTCCATCCCTGTTGAAGTAATCGTTTTATCTGATGATCAAATTTATCATAAAAGATTGCCCCATAATTCATCCAATTTAAACAACCACCATCATATAAATGCATCGTTCCAGGTGTTAAAACAGAAGCACAATTAAAATAATATTCTAATGCTCTTTTTCTTCCCGTATCTTCTTCATAAATAAAGTAAGAATTTTCATAATTAGCATGGTGTTCTATATTAGATAAAGACTGAGACATGGGAACATTATAAGGACTACAGAGATAAGACTTCATAAAAGCATGTTTGTCTTTAACGTAATTATCATCATGCTGAAATACCTGATCTAGTACAGATTCATGGTGAGAAATCATATAAGTAGCCAATGAATCTAAATGCGGAGAATTCTGATCAATCGTACGGATACCATTCTTCCATTTTCCTACTAAACTTTGATCAACATGAAGATATCGTGCAATATGAATCACTTTATCATGACAAATAGAAATAAGAAAACCAAGATTTGTTTTTTGATTCATATTTTCATCTCCTTCATCATATTCTTCCCAGTTACTCAATTATAACAAAATTCTATTTTATTTTAGCTTTCCCATTCCTTTTGTCTTTTATTAGTCTTCGAGACATTTAAAAGACATAAAAAAGAACCTTAACTTAATAAGGTTCTGTCTAATCTTTTTAATACTGTTTCTTTTCCTAATAAAGTCAAAATACTTGATAAATCCGGCCCATGCATTTGTCCAGTTAAAGCAATACGAATAGGCATATATAACATTTTTCCTTTAACTAATGTTTCTTGTTGCACCTTCTTGATACTTTCTTTAACATTTTCTTTTGTCAATACATCCATTTTTTCAATATACTGTCGTAATGCAAGAAGTGGTTTTTTAACATCTTCTTGTAACATAAATTGTTGCGCCTCTTCGTCCAATGTAATTTCTTGCTCAAAGAAATAAGAAACCAAAGGAACTATTTCCTTACCATATGAAAGTTGTGCATGATAGGTTTCTACAAGCATTTGAATCCATTCCGATGATCGATGTGATAAATCATAAGCTTCTTTTAAAAATGGTAAACACCATTCAACAGCTTCTTGAATACTTTTATCTTTCATATAACGATTGCTGACCCAGGTTAATTTATCTCTGTCAAACATAGATGGTGATCTTGATAACCGTTTTTCATTAAAATGCTGTATGAGTTCTTCCTTGGAGAAAATTTCCTGTTCTCCTTCCGGTGACCAACCCAGTAAAGCCAAGAAGTTAAACATAGCTTCGGGGATATAACCTTCATCACGGTACTGCGAAACAAATTGCATAATACTTTCATCTCGTTTAGATAATTTTTTTCTATTTTCATTGACAATCAATGTCATATGACCATATTGAGGTGCCTTCCATCCTAGCAAATCATACAACATTAATTGTTTTGGCGTATTAGACAAATGTTCCTCGCCACGGAAAACATGTGTAATATCCATGCAATGATCATCAATCACTACAGCAAAATTATAGGTTGGAATACCATTCGCTTTCACAATGACCCAATCACCAATATCCCTTGATTCAAAAGAAACATGTCCACGAATCATATCTTCAAAAGCGTAAGTCTTATTTTCAGGAACACGCAAACGAATAGTATAAGGCTGTCCCTGTGCCTCTTTAAGAGCGACTTCTTCTGGGCTCAAGAAAGCACAACGTCCATTATAGCGCGGTGCTATGCCCTCTGAAACTTGACGTTCATGTTCCTGTTCCAACATTTCCTGTGTACAAAAACATTTGTAAGCATAACCTTGTTCTAGTAACCATTGAGCATAATGGCGATAAATATCTAAACGTTCCATTTGGCGATAAGGCGCATATTTGGGGTTAGGACGATAAGGTGACTCATCTGGAACAATACCCAACCAAGCCAAATTTTCTAATTGACTCTCTTCCCCGCCTACAATATTTCTTTCTACATCGGTATCTTCTAATCTAAAAATAAAATCGCCTTGATAATGTTTGGCAAATAAATAATTAAATAAGGCCGTTCTTGCCCCGCCGATATGTAAATGTCCTGTTGGACTAGGTGCATATCTTACTCTCACTTTTTCCATCATTTTATCCTCTTTTCTTTAACATCACGACACAATGGGCCTCTACACCTTGTTCTTGTCCAACAAAGCCCAGTGACTCTCCTCGTGTTGCTTTAACATTAATTCTGTCTTCATCACAATGTAATACCTTTGCAATATTCATTTTCATTTGTGGTATATGTGGTGCCATCTTTGGTTTTTCAATTAAAATAAGTGCATCGAGGTTAGATATCTCATAGCCTTCATCTATCATCATTTGATAAGTTTTTTCTAAAAGGATCATCGAAGAAATACCACGATATTGTTCGTCTGTGTCCGGAAAATGTTTTCCTATATCTCCTTTTCCTAAAGCACCTATAATACTTTCAATCACCGCATGAAGCAAAGCATCTGCATCACTGTGTCCCTTTAACCCTTTATCATGCGGAATTTCTACGCCTCCTAAAATGAGTTTTCTATGTGATACCAATGCATGAATATCCACAGATTGCCCAATCCTATACATATTTTCACCCTCTTTGTCGCTATTTTAGCATATATTTTTTTTAATGAATAGACACCCTTACAAAATTTCATGTATAATGGAAAAACAAAGAAAGGAATGTGATTTTATGAAATGTCTAGCTTGTCCAAAGTGTAAGCTTCCTCTCATTCAAATAGGACCCTCTTTTAAATGTGCTGCTTCTCATACTTATGATCTTGCTAAGAAAGGTTATCTCAATGTTTTATTAAATCCTGACAAATCAACCAATCATCCTGGTGATAGTAAAGAAAGTCTCATAGCTAGAAAAGCTTTTTTAAATAAAGGATACTATGATGGGATTTCCCATCAAGTGATCGATATCATCCAGCAATATCGCCCTGGTCCATTATCGATTCTTGATCTTGGATGTGGGGAAGGTTACTATACTTATCGTATGAAACAACACATGCCAGAGCATGATTATTATGGATTAGATATCTCTAAAGAAGCCATCATGATGGCTACACGTTATGATCCTTCAATTTGCTGGCTGGTGGGAAATTCTAAAAATCTGCCCATCTTAGATCATCAACTTGATGTCATTTGTGCCCTATTTACAGTTGTCAATAAAGATGAAATTGCCCGCTGTTTAAAAAAAGAGGGTATCATGATCCACGTTACTGCTAATGCACATCATTTAATCGAATTAAAAAAACAAATTTATGATGAAATCAAAATAAAATCTGATCAATATCTTAAACTGCCATTCCCTATTTTATCTTCTAAGGATTATATTCAAAAAGTTCATATTCAATCACGTGAAGATACCCTTAATCTCTTAAAAATGACACCCCATTATTATCATATTAAGCAAGATAAAAGAGATATTCTCAATACTTTAGATTCACTTGATATCACGATTGATATCAAAATCACTGTTTATACTTTATGAAATATCATTTAAAACATGAATGGCTTCATCTTAGTATTGATCAAACTTTTGATCAACATACGATTCAAGATGTTTTAGATCATTTTTGTTGCGCCAAAAAGACACGTTATCTTTATTTTCAAAATCATGAAATCTTGCTTAACCATCATCTGGCCCATCCTTCAGATGTCCTTCATCAAAAAGACATTCTCTCTATCAAAGCTTATGCCTATGAACAACCTGATTTTATTGCCCAGGATATTCCTTTTAAAGTTATTTATGAAGATGATTTTTTGCTGATTGTGGATAAACCTGCACATTTACTTGTTCATCCAGATCAAAAACAAGGATTAGACACTTTGTGTAATGGAATTGCTTATTATTATCAACAACATCACATTCAAAAAAAATCCGTTATATTCATCGTTTAGATCAAGATACAACCGGGCTCATTCTTTTTTGTAAATGCGCCTTTTTACAACCGTTGCTCGATCAACAACTGAAAAAGAAAGACATTCAACGTTTTTATTTAGCGCAGGTAGAAGGCCATTTATCTTCCCCTGATTGGACAAAGATTCACACATCTATTGCCAGAGATCGTCATCATTCCAATCAATATCGCGTACATACTTCCGGCAAAGAAGCCATCACTTATTATCGTACACTCCGTCAGCAAAAAAACACTTCTTTTGTTGAATGCTATCTTGAAACAGGTCGCACTCACCAAATTCGTGTTCATTTAGCTTCTATTCAACATCCCATTTGTCATGATCCTATCTATGGAAAAAAAGATTCTTCCCCTTTAGCACTCCAGGCTTATAAAATGATTTTAACCCATCCTTTAACCCAAGAGCGTTTACTTGTTGAACTTCCCAAAGAAGATCTACTCACTTTTAGAAGTTAAATATTTCCATAGACATTTGACTTCAAAATACGTCACTTGGTCTTGTTCATCTGTTCCACGTACAATAAAACAAGTTTGATCCTTTCCTAAATACAGTTTGACACGGGTCATAGGGGGGATCTCTTTTTTATAAAAAATCGTCACATCCTCGATCATGTGGGTACGCATATCTTCAAGATCAACGACATCATAGACCCATTCTAAGTAACGTGCATTATTCATATGTTGATTTGTATCTATATCACTGAAATAAACTGTTCTTGTCATCTGATAAGTCAACAAAAATGGTATCTCAAAATGTTCTGGTTTATCGATAGGCGCATCATCCTCTTCTACCCTTGGAACAGACAAGCCTACTTTTTTAGGCATCACTATACTTCTTTTCTTCAAATCTAATAAAGTCCATATCGACGTACAGACAGCTAAAACTTCCCCACGTTCATCAGTAATTTGATAATATCTAGGAAAAATAACAGTACTGTTTTTCCCTACCCAAGTTTTGATTTCTACACATTGATTCAACGTTATTGGGTGATAAAAATGAAGACGTTGCTTAGAAACAACCCATCCGTAATCACTCAATAAGGTCTCATGCCATAATTTTAATTCTAATGCATGTTGTGTAGCAATACTTGATAGTTCACTTAACAAACCAGATAATCGCCACATACCCTGCATATCGACATCCGAATAGCTGATTTTTTTCTTTTTCGCATAAGAAATCGTCATAAAACTCACCTCAACTATTTATAATATCACATCATTTAAATATTTTTTTACTTTTTTATATGCTTCATACACTTTTTTTAGTATAATAATGATAATGAATATCATGTTGAAAGGAAGTTTTTTTATATGTCATTTTTTGAAAATATATCTTATAATGTTTTCCCTTGGATCTTGTTGCTTTTCTTTCTTTATTTTTTATTACTTCTAATCAATTCTTTAGTCATCTTTTACAAAGCAAAAAGAAAAGATCCTACAATGGAACATTGTTTAAGCCAACGAGGCATTATTTGTTTAGTCCTACTTACAGTCGCTTTTCTTGCTATCTTAATTTTTACGATTTATGCATTTATCACTAAATTGAATAAAGAAGGAATAATGTCCGCTATGCAGAATATCAATCTTATCGCTATCTTTACACTTGTTTATGCACTTGAAATTCAAAATGTTATCATGGTCGGTAAAAAGAATATCCTTATTGGCAATACCCTATTTGAATACCGAAAAATGAAAAAAATTACCTACCCTAAAGGTAAGAAACTTTCTTTTGTCTATAGTCAAAAAGACATTCAAACATCCTTATTTTTTATAGATGTTACTAAACTAAAATCAGCCCTATCTAAAGCTAAATAAGTTATATCGTCAATTAAAAAAACAAACACCAAGTATCAAAATCTTGGTGTTTTTCATTAAAATAAAATATCATAATCAGCGTGATAACAACGTCTTAAATCTGGATAAACATGAGCGATACGAATACGACGCCGATGATTTCTCTCATTCATATAACAACAGACATCATATCTTTTTTTCACTTTGATACAAGTTAATTCATCTAATCGTGTAATCTTACATTTTCCGCCCCACCAAATATTCCAAAAACTTTCTCCATGAAGATATCGAAAAAAATAATCTTTTACTGTCTCTTCATTAACGATAATTCTTTTAAGACTATTTTTTTGATAAAACTGAACCTGCCATAAAACACCATACTCATCACAGACATAGGCTGTTGCTTTAGCCAAATAATAAATAGGTGAAAAATAAGCTCCTACAATAATCAATAAAAACAAAAGAAACATATAGGATATAGAAAAAATTAAAATAAAAACATCTGTTACACGGTTCTCTAGAAAAATAACACTCCCCGTAAACAAGAGCGATAATACAATGATCGATAACACCCATACGACACTATAAAGTGTGATATAAAACGGGTGGCATCCTTCCATACGTGCATATTCTTTATCATACAAATAAACTTTCATTTTATTCCTCCGATGAGTGACTCAACCACTTTCCTTTAAACATATGATCCTCTAATAAAATTTCAACAATGATCAACATGACTCCTAGATAAATCGCAATATCTGCAACATTAAAGATAGGAAAATTCTTTCCAAAAAGAACAAAATCAATAAAGTCCACAACATATCCTAAAGAAAGTCGATCAATGAAGTTGCCTATCATTCCGGAAAATAATAAGAGAAGTCCATAACGCGTAAATTTTTCTTGTGGTTTTGTATGAAGATAATAATAAACCATCCCAATACTAGAAATCACAGTCACTAAAAAGAACAACCATAATTCTCCAGATAATATGCCAAACGCCGCTCCTTTATTATGGGTATATGTTAAATAAAAGAAATTTTCAATAATTTCCTTGCTGTCTTGGACAACCAATGTCTCCATAACCAGTTTTTTTGTGACTTGATCGCCAATCACTACTAAAAGTACAACACATATTTTGAAAATGACGTGAATGATGGTCGTGGTTTTTGAATTGTTATGCCATTTCATCATTCATCGCCCCCTTTCTTTTTATCTTACCACTGAAAACAAAAAAAGAAAACGTCTTTATGCGTTTTCCTTTTGATATTTTATAGCATGAGCTGCATTGATAAATCCTTGAAATAAGGGTTGCGAACGATTAGGTCTAGATGTAAATTCTGGATGAAATTGACTTCCCACAAACCAAGGATGATTTTCAATCTCAACAATTTCAACAAGATTGCGTTCTGGATTTATTCCTGAAAGAATAAGACCCTTTTCAACAAGAAGATCACGATATTCGTTATTGAATTCATAACGATGACGATGTCTTTCTTGTACTTCGGCAACACTGCCATAAGCTTGATAAGCCTTAGTTCCAGGAATAAGTTGACAGCGATAGTTTCCTAAACGTTGCGTTCCACCCATATCCTCAATACCTGCTTGATCACTCATGATATTAATAACTGGATGTGATGTTGTTTCATTAAATTCCAAAGAATCTGCATCTTCTAAACCACAAACATGTCGAGCATATTCTATTGTCATCAGTTGCATCCCTAAACAAATGCCTAAACATGGTAATTGATGTGTACGAGCATATTCTATTGCGTCAATTTTTCCTTGAATGCCTCGATTACCAAATCCACCGGGAATGACAATACCATCTAAATCTTTCAATTTTTCTTCAACATTTTCTTTAGTGATCGTCTCTGAATTGATCCAACGAATATCAATATCACTATTCACATAATATCCAGCATGTCTTAGTGCTTCATTAACAGATAAATAGGCATCCGGTAATTGAACATATTTTCCCACGACACCAATGGTTAATGTATCTGTCAGGCCTTTCACCCGCTGAATCAATGCATTCCATTCTTCCATATGTGCTTTTGGTGCCTTGATGTTTAAATACTCTAAAACCAAGTCATCCATGTGCTGATGTAATAGTTGCACAGGGAGTTCATAAAGTACATCAACATCAATATTCGCAATGACTGCTTTTGAAGGTACATTACAGAAAAGAGAAATTTTATCTTTAATGGCTTCATCAAAATCAATTTCACTTCGACAAACAATGATATCTGGTTGAATTCCTAAGCCTCTTAACTCCTTGACACTATGCTGTGTTGGTTTGGTTTTCAATTCTTTACTAGCACGAATATAAGGCAATAATGTTGTATGAATATATAAAGTATTTTCTTGTCCTAAATCTATACGTACTTGGCGAATAGCTTCTATGAATGGTAAGCTTTCAATATCCCCTACTGTACCGCCAATTTCTGTAATCACGATATCTGCCATAGAACTTTTTGCAGCAGCATAGATCTTACTTTTTATTTCATTGGTAATATGGGGAACAACCTGTACTGTTGCACCTAAATAATCCCCACGTCTTTCTTTCATGATCACATCTCGATAAATACGTCCTGTCGTGATACTTGAGTTTGTTTTGTGTGCTTCATCAATAAAACGCTCATAATGTCCTAGATCTAAGTCAGTTTCTGCACCATCTGCAGTGACAAAAACTTCTCCATGTTGATAAGGGGACATCGTTCCCGGATCTACATTAATATAAGGATCTAATTTTTGCATAAAAACTTTTAATCCACGATTTTTTAAAATACGTCCTAATGAAGCAGCGGTGAGTCCTTTTCCTAGCCCAGAAACAACGCCACCTGTTACAAAAATAAACTTTGTCATATGATACCCTCCTATAAAAACAAAAAAATGTCTCCCTGCAGGAAGACATATAGAGTGCCCTTTCGTATTTTATCAAATCTTTGGTTCTAATGCAATAAAGAATTCCTATAAACAAAAAACACTTTTCAAATAAACAAATTATGATACACTAGAATATGAAAATCTTAGGGGGATCATCATGAAAAAAATAATATTAATATGTATACTTCTGCTTTCCTGTTTACCTATGTCTATTCATGCTCAAGAGATGCCTGATTTATACAGTCAACAAGCTATTGTCATGGAAGTCAATACAAAACGTGTCTTATTTGAAAAAAATGCTTATGAAAAAGGATATCCTGCCTCACTGACAAAAATGTTGACCTTACAAATTGCTTTAGAATATGGACATTTAGATGATGAAGTTTTCATTGATCAAGATTCAATTGATTCTTTAGATAAAAATTCTTCTTTTGTACCCTTTTATGCTGGTGAATCTATTTCCTTAAGTGACCTTCTCTATGGTATGGCTATTGCTTCTGGTAATGAAACATGTAATGTCTTAGGAAAACATCTCTATGGATCCGTAGATACCTTAGTTCAGGTAATGAATGAACGTCTCCAAACGATAGGTGCCACTAGTACACATTTTAATAATCCCCATGGTCTGTATCGACAAGAACATTACTCTACCGCCTATGATATGGCATTAATCATGAATGAAGGAATCAAAGATGAACGCTTTGTCCATTATCTTTCAACAACAGAACATATTATAGAAAAAACAGATAGTCATCGCTATCATGATATTAAAACGCACAATGAATTAATCGATCCGCAAAGTCAATATTACTTAGAGGGAATTATATGTTCTAAGAACGGCTTCACTGACCGTGGTCGTCATACTATGGCTGCTTATTTTGAAGTTCAGGGTATGTCTTTTATCATTGTTACAATGAACTGCCAGAAAAAAATTCACCGATTTGATGATATTGTTACACTTTATCATTATATACGCTCGCATTACCAATCTGTTCCTGTTCCTTCTTCTTTTAATGAAACATTGATCTTACCTAAAACGCTCCAATTTGAAAACCCAGAAAACCCTATTTCTTTCGATACCCCTTCTTGGACCATTTTATCAGACACCCAACAATATCCTATTTCTTCAATAGTGACATTTGATGACGTTCAATCGCCACTAAAACAAGGCGATACTGTAGGAACAATAACGTTTCAACAAAATGATCAATCTTTGACTATACCTTTAATATTAGAAACCAATATCATTGCAGTGCCTCAAAAAAAGTTCCCTTACAAGGAAGGATTCCTTGTTGTCATATCTTTATTGAGTATTTTAATCATCTACCATCTACATTCTAAGAAAGGCCGTGTATCATGAAAAAATTTCTTCTCTTACTTCTTACATGTCTTTTAATTTTACCCACTCCTATCCATGCTGAAGATACGACACCTTCATTAAATAGCCAATACGCTGTTGTAATGGAAGTGGATACCCATCGGATATTATTTGAAAAAAATGCGTATGAAAAAGCCTATCCTGCCAGCATGACAAAAGTCATGACGATCTTACTGGCTTTAGAAAAAGGACATTTAAACGATGTATTAACTGTTGATCAAGAATCTATTGATACATTAGATCCAAACTCTTCTGTCGTTCCTCTTTATGTTGGGGAAAAATTAACCTTAGATGAAATGCTCTATGGCTGTGCCATTGCTTCTGGTAATGAAACATGTAATGTGATTGGAAAATATATTTCACCTTCATTAGATCAATTTATCGACTTAATGAATGAGAAAGCACAATCTATAGGGGCTACCCAAACACACTTTATGAATGCCCATGGATTACATCATTCACAACATTATACAACCGCTTATGATATGGCTTTAATGATGGAAGCTGGTATTAAAAATGATGATTTTATACATTATCTATCTGCCACACAATATACCCTTGAGCAAACATCAGAGCATCAATATCATCACATTGTAGGACATAATGCGCTTTTAGATGCCAAAAGTCCTTATTATCTAGAAGGTATGATCTGCTCCAAAACAGGGCATACAGACGAAGCCCAATTTACACAAGTCGGCTATTTTCATATCAACGATCTATCTTTTATTGTGGTTACTATGGATTGCGAAACAACCAAACAACGTTATCAGGATTTTAGTACCCTTTATCATTATGTTTTAAATCGTTACCAACATGTCTACATCAATGATTATTTATTGGAGCCACTTTCATTAAAACTACCTGCCTATCTCAAATATCAGGATCGTCATGATCCTTTCTATATCGAAGAAACGCCAGTGACGATCTTAAAAGATACACAGACCTATCCCATCACCTATGATATTCAATTTGATACTATTAAAAAGACATATGATATGAACGAAGTGATAGGATCTATCACATTTTATCAAGACCAACAAAAAATCACATTGCCTATTTTAACTAAAACAAAAATTGTTCGGCAAATACCATGGTATGTCAAAATCCCTTTAGCACTTTTAGTTTTCATATGGCTTATAAAAAAGGGGATGTCATATTCCCAATTTTCTAAACGTGAAAAATAAGTGCATTTCAAATTTTTTCCATTATAATGATAACGGACTAAAAGGGGGAAAAAATATGTATGCTTTAGCCAGTGATTTTGATAACACTTTATATTTTAGTGATATAGAGGGGTATTACAAACCAAAAGATATCAGTGCTATTAAAAAGTTTCAACAAGAGGGCCATCTCTTTGGCTTATGTACAGGTAGACCTTTTATTGGCGCCTTAGAGCCTACTCAAGGAATCATTAATTTTGATTTTTATATTGTTACAACTGGAGCCTGTATTTACGATAAACACTTCAATAAGATTTATAGTCAATGTATTGATCGTTCTTTAATTAAATCTATTTATGAAACATTTAAAGACCACGCTATTTGTCTTGTACAAGGTAATGGATATCTCTATGTTTTTAATCCACTTCATCAAAGAGAAAGTAGCGAATATCTTTGTGTCCCTACACCTGATGATATTGATACAGATCTTATCTATGGTATTTCATTGATGACACCTAATGATCCACTTAAATCAAAATGGATTGCCAGTGAAATTAATCGTCTATATGGTGATCAAATCATAGCTTACCAAAATGTAGATAGTGTTGATGTTGTGAAAAAAGGATGTTCTAAAGGGCATGGTATCCAATTTGTCAAAGAATATTTCCATTTAGATAAGATAGCAGCTATTGGTGATTCTTATAATGATATTCCTATGTTACAGACTGCTGACGAAGCTTTTACTTTTCTTTCTTCACCTAAAGATGTACAGAGTGAGGCAAATTATCTTGTAAGCAGTATTGAAGAAACAATTCATTGGCTCTGTCCTCAATCAAAATAATGATACTAAAAAAAGCTGATAAATCAGCTTTTTTTATAACTATTTTTAGCTAACTGATAAGCCCCAAACAAAGCATGATGCTTTGGAGCTATCACTTCACAATTGGATAAGGCACTTGTAAAGGCTTCTTTAAAGAAATGATTTTGAAACATACCACCATAATATGATACCTTGACGATACCATCAAAGTGAGTTTGCAATGTTTTCACTAATTGAGCACTGTGTCTACCTGCTTCCCTTAAAATATGTTGACAATAGACATGTTCTTTCGCTAATGAGGCACAAACCTTTGCTAGAGCGGCAATATCTGTTCTTTCATTTTTCAACTGACTAATTTTAGAAATGATTTGATAAGGTTGCGTTATATCAAAATAAGTCATGATAGTTAAATAAACTTCATCTTTAGGATATCTTCCATCCACTTGATATGTGAAATATTTTAAAAGTTGCTTACCAATCCAATAACCCGAACCTTCATCGCCTAATTGATAGCCCCAGCCACCGCACCTTATCATTTGACCGTGAACCATAGCCAAAGCTATCGTTCCTGTTCCAGCTATGACCATGATACCTTCTTGTCCCTCTAAAGCACCTATTAAAGCAATATGAACATCGTTAGTCAAAACATAATGATAACCCATCAGTTGCTCACCTATAGCTTGCTCTAAATGATGGCGAATCCTCTCATCATTTCCATATCCTGCAATACCCATACCTATGAAAACATCTTTTTTTAATAACTGATGGTTAGCTATCAAAGTTTCAATTCCTTGTTTAAGACAAGTAGCACACCCGTCAAATCCCACCTGTAAAACATGGGCTGTTGGTAAAGATAATTGTTCTAAACATATGCCATTTTCATCAAACAACGCAAAAGCAGTTTTTGTTCCACCACCATCAATGCCTATATAATACATTTTTTCTCTCCTAAACTTCTTTTTGATAGGTCCTAATAACTTTTGCCACTTGATTTTGATTTTGCAACAACATATTTTTACACGATTCCATGTCCATTCCTGTTTTTTGCATAATAATAGCACACTTAACGTCGTACTGACATGTTTCTAGGTGATTTCTAGCTTCTTCTTGCGATGTACCAGTACAATTCATTACAATATTGACAGCCCGTTGTCTTAATTTTTGATTGGTTGGTTGAACATCAATCATAAGATTTTTATATACTTTTCCCATTTTAACCATGGTGGCTGTCGATATCATATTCAGCACCATTTTTTGGGCACTGCCAGATTTCATACGTGTTGATCCGGTGATCACTTCTGGGCCTACTTTTACTTCAATAAAATCATCAGCATAGTGTGAAATCTCACCATTTTCCACACAACAAATAGATACAGTTAATGCACCTATTGTATGGGCGTATTTCAATCCTGATATGACATAAGGTGTTCTTCCAGAGGCCGCTAATCCACAAACAACATCTAAGGATGTTAAAGATAATGCCTCTAAATCTTTTTTAGCTTGTTGCTCATCATCTTCTGCACCCTCAATGGCATTTTGTAAAGCTTCTTGACCACCAGCAATTAAACCGATGACTAAATCTGAACTAACCCCATAAGTGGGTGGACACTCAGAAGCATCTAGAACACCTAAACGGCCTGATGTTCCTGCTCCCATATAAATCAGTCTCCCCCCCATAGAAACTCTTTCATAAATATGATCAATAGTTTTTGCGATTGTACCTAATTCTTTCTCTATGGCCAAAGCTACTTTTTGATCTTCCCTATTAATGGTTTGAATCTCTATCGTATCCATTTCATCAATATGTAATGAATCCAAATTTTGTTGCTCTGTCATTAAGGCATTTAATTCTTTCAACATGTCTCTACCGTCCTTTTAAACATTATCACGAATACTATATAACATTATAATCTTTATACCATAAAATCCATCTTTTGAGAATACAAAACGACTTATTTATTCATTAAAATCTTCTAAAGTTAACTTTTACACCAAATTTCTATCATGTAACACGTCGATAATCAATGTGAGCAGATTTGGCTTTTTTAATTAAATCCTTTGTCTGCACCTTATACATCTTTCCATCTTTAATAGTATAAGTGCCACATTGTCTGAATTCAAAATTCACATTTTTTCTAATACATTGTTGTCGTAAATCAAGGACCCAATCATAATTAAGTGGTCTGGCTGCTATATCAGACTCACCGCCAACCACAACAAGTTCAATATCATCTAAATATTTTTCGATTTCAATATGTTCAAGCAATGGCTGTGCTGTAATACATTTATGTTTTATGGGGAGTGTTTTAAAAATAGATAGTTTATGATCAGCATTTTTTTGGTTTTCAACAGTACAACAAACAACCACATGATCATATCCCTCAGGCCAGTCTTCAGGTAAACAGACTTCCCAACGATCAATCCTTTTAGTCAAAAAAAGAAAAGTGCAATCTTGTCTTTCTTTGATCATTTTCCAACATTCATCCCTCCATGCATCTGCTTCTTCAATAAAAAAATCTGTTGAAAAGCATACATAGACCATACCTGATTTCATTTTATATTGACCATTTTTTAATTTTTCAATAGGTTTATAAAAATCCTTTGTTTTTGTAATATCCTGGGTATTGATATGTCTTTTAAGATCCCCCTTATGAATATAACAATGCAAACAGCCTTCACTATATTTTTTACAACCTCTCCATGGATTCCACATTGACATCTTTTTCCATCTCCTAAAGTTTTTTAACAGGGTGCCTAACCACTGTTTTTAGTGTATCTGGGGAACATTTTCTTGGATCACTTAAATAGATCTCATGATGGAATCTATTTTCTGTGATATCTAATGCATACCCATTTTCTTCCATATATTTATTCATAGAAGCTATTGTTTTAGGTTCATCATCATAAGGACCAATATGCATACATTGGACACATAAACCTTCATCATAATGTAAAAACTCTATTTTAGAAAAATCTTGCTTCTTTTTCTTGGTTGCTTGTTCAATGGCCCATAAGACATCTTCTCTTGTCACAAAATCTGGCACTCTGATCATTGAAATAAAACACATTTGTTCTTTATGTTGGTAATCGATAGATCCTTGAATCCCTTCTTGCCACCAAAACCCTTCTAATGGTGGAACGACATAACTAAAATAGCCTTCTATCTGATGATCAGTTTTATAACTCATTTTAATCGTATAAGCCAGACCATACAACAAGCCTATCGATTTTTTATACTCCCCATCTTCATCATTAGGATCCCCTTTTCCTCTTATCGCAATATAGTTCATAGAAGGAATTTCAATTATACTAGGAACTGTTTTTGGCATATAAAATGCTTTATATTCTTTTTTATAATCAAATGTCATCATTATCTCTCCTTTAATCTTATTATATAGAATATTTATCAAATTTCATGAATTTATGAAAATACGATTTAAAAAGGGCATTCATGATAACCCCTATATTTAAATCGTAAAATCTTTATATACATGACGATAAGCTTTTGCACGTCTGATTCTCATCACCGATTCCTCATTTGGAAAATGTGTTGGATTCATATGTGTCTTCTGATAAATTTCAATGAGATCATAGGCATCTTGCATCACTTCTTCCAAATCCATCGTTCCATATATTTGAGGAGGTAATAAATAAAGGGGTATAGACGGATTCGTTTCCTCAACAAATTTTTTGACAGATATAAATAAATGCGGACAACATAACATAATATCAAAATCCTTGATTTTTTCTCTACACGCTAAAGAAAAAGGTGCAAACTCAATATAAACTTCATCTTGTTTTTGTTTTTTGATCACTTCTTTTTTCATTTTTTCTGCCATATGACTTGATGAAAAGCCACCACCACAACATACTAACATTCTCAACATACACCTTCACTCCTTTCTAATGGTTGTGTATCTTTGACCCAGTACCATTGTCCATCCCGGGTTCTTTCTAAAAGTTGGTAATCAATCAATAATCTTCTAAGATATGAGAAATCCGCATAGATCGATTGAAGGATATCATTCACTTCTGTTTCACGATATGAACGTTGTTTTTCAAAACGTTGAACAACTTCTTGTAAAATGATCCTTTTCCTTTTATCTTTGGAAGGGATGGTTTTTATGGTGCCATCTTCTAATAAATATAATGATAATATTTTTTGTTTTTCTTTTTCATCCATGATCTTTCCTCCTTATTTTTGGCACTGTTGGATAAAGTCAGAAATGACTTGCATATATTTTTGAGGATCTTTATCATAAGCACAACCATGTTTTGCCCCTTCTACAACATATAATGCTTTTTGAGCAGAGCAAGCTTGATAAAGACGATGTACCATAGAATAAGGTACAAAATCATCTTGATCGCCATGAATAAATAATGTTGGCGTCAAAGACAAATGTAGGGCTTCTAAAGCATCAACATCCTCAAAAAAGTAATCAGCTTTCAGCTTGGCTATCAAACTGGCTAGTTTGATGATGATTTTAGAAGATATATGATACTGTTGATTCATTTGATAAGAAAATTCTTCCATAGCTGTCGTATAACCACAATCTTCAACAGCAGCAATCACATTTTCTGGCAAATCTTCTCCTGTTGTTAGCATGATGGTGGTTGCTCCCATGGATACACCATAAAGCACAATATGAGCCTGAGGAGCTTCTTTTAGAATATCTCCCATCCAATACAAGAGATCAAAATGATCATGATATCCCATTCCAATATAATCGCCTTCACTTTGTCCATGCCCTCTTAAATCAGGTAGTACAACATGATAGCCTAAATCTTGAAATGAATGAGCTATATGGATCATATCTAAAGCACTACTTCCATAACCATGCACACAAATAACATAAGTATCTATAGTCCCTGGAAGACTATAAGCGTGTAAACGTTTTTGATCAAAACTCTCTATATAAAGATCTTGATAATCTCTTTGATTCAATGTTTCCAACGCCTGTTTACGTCTTTGAAAATGATCTTTACTTAAAAAAGAACGATGGTGATGACGATCAATGGTTAAACGATAAAAATAATGTCCGATAGAAAGTAAAGTTGTCACTAAACCACCTGTAGCCAATAAGGCGATATGTCTCTTTTTCATTTTCTCATCCTTTCATCCATTATTTTTCACTAAAATAAGGTATCAATCTTTGGTATTCATCTAATAAAATACAATAGGTCTGATATGTTTTATCTTCAATCAAGGCTTTTTCTAAAGTTTTATATTCCATCCATACAACATCTGTGACTTCACTTTCTTGAAGTTTCAGTTGCTCTAAAGGTTGGTCCCATTCTAATAAATAGACATACTGAATTTCATGATCATGAAATGGTTTACCATGAAACATATAATGATGGTTTGCCTCTTGCCAAAATGCAAATTTCAAAGTATACCCAGTAATCCCTAACTCTTCTTCTAATTCACGGTATGCTGCTTGTTCAAATGTTTCTCCCGGATCCAAATGCCCAGCACTACTTGTATCTAAACAACCAGGAAAAGAATCCTTATCAGGACTTCTTTTCTGTAATAAAATATCTATCGAACCTTGATGATGCCGATAAATAAAAATATGACTTGCACCATGAAGGTCTCCATCACGATGCACTTTTTCTCGTGGTTTAATGATACCTGATGGTGTTCCATCTGGATTTAAGATCATAAATGATTCCATACAATTACCCTCTTTTCTTTTATTTTACTTTGAAAGCGTTTATATAGCAAGTATCTTAAAAAGAAATGATTTTGTTTGTAAAAACACAGAAAAAAAGCTATATTTTTCAGTGCTAATTTATTGAGAAGCCCTAAGAGGCATGCTATAATTGTGACGTTAAAAAATTAACAGGGGGAAAAATAAATGACATTTAAAGAATTATGGCATGATCACTGGAATGGCTTTATCCCATCTGGTAAGTGGAATAAAGTTGTTGATTTAAGAGATTTTATTCAAGCTAACTTCACACCTTATGATGGTGATGAAAGCTTTTTAGCTGGTCCAACTGAAGCTACAAAGAAATTATGGGAGCAAGTGATGGATCTAACGAAACAGGAAAGAGAAGCCGGTGGTGTTTTAGATATGGATACAAAAATTGTATCTACGATTACATCTCATGGCGCTGGCTATCTTAATAAAGATCTAGAAACGATTGTTGGTTTCCAAACGGACAAACCATTTAAACGTTCTTTACAACCTTTTGGTGGTATTCGTATTGCTGAACAAGCTTGTGAAACCAATGGTTATAAAGTAGATCCTGAAATTTCACGTATTTTTAGAGATTGGCGTAAAACACACAATCAAGGTGTATTTGATGTTTATACACCAGAAATCAGAGCTTGTCGTTCAAGCCATATCATTACAGGATTACCTGATGGTTATGGTCGTGGACGTATTATTGGTGACTATCGTCGTGTTGCTTTATATGGTGTTGATAAACTGATTGAAGATAAGAAAAATCAATTGGCAACATCTCAAGTACGTATGACTTCTGAAAACATTCGTTTACGCGAAGAATTAAGCGAACAAATTCGTGCATTACAAGAATTAAAAGAATTAGGTCACATTTATGGGTATGATATCAGTCAACCTGCAAAAAATACAAAAGAAGCTATTCAATGGTTATACTTTGGATATTTAGCAGCCGTTAAAGAACAAAACGGAGCAGCTATGTCTTTAGGTAGAACATCAACATTTATTGATATCTATGTTGAAAGAGATTTAAAAAATGGCACTTTTACAGAAGAACAAATTCAAGAATTTATCGATCATTTTATCATGAAGTTAAGATTAGTCAAATTTGCTAGAACACCTGACTATAACGCTATTTTCGCTGGTGATCCAACTTGGGTAACTGAATCTATTGCTGGTGTGAATATCGATGGTCAACACATGGTAACCAAGACTTCTTTCCGTTATTTACATACTTTGGAAAATCTAGGAACTGCTCCTGAACCAAATATGACGGTTTTATGGTCTATTAAGTTACCTGCAGCATTCAAGAGATATTGTGCTAAGATGTCTATTCATACTTCTTCTATTCAATATGAAAATGATGATTTAATGAGAGGCACTCATGGTGATGATTACGCTATTGCATGTTGTGTATCAAGTATGCGTGTTGGTAAAGAAATGCAATTCTTTGGTGCTCGTGCAAACTTAGCTAAATGTTTATTATACGCTATTAACGGTGGTGTTGATGAAAAGACTAAGAATTCCGCCCAGTTGAAGGTGACTACCTAGAATATAATGACGTGATTGAAAAGTATAAAGATATGATGCAATGGTTAGCTGGTGTTTATGTGAATGCTTTAAACATCATTCACTACATGCATGATAAATATGCTTATGAAAGAATTCAAATGGCTTTACATGATCGTGAAGTTAAACGTTATTTTGCTACTGGTATCGCTGGTTTATCTGTTGTCACTGACTCATTATCTGCTATTAAATATGCTAAAGTTAAAGTTAAACGTGACGAAGATGGCATTGTTGTAGGATACGACGTAGAGGGTGATTTCCCTAAATATGGTAACGATGATGATCGTGCCGATGAAATTGCTTCATGGTTAGTTGAAACATTTATGGACTTCGTTCGTTCTCATCATACTTATCGTCATTCAGTACCAACTACTTCTATCTTAACCATCACATCAAATGTTGTTTATGGTAAAGCTACAGGGGATACTCCTGATGGTAGAAAAGCTGGTGAACCTTTCGCTCCTGGTGCTAATCCAATGCACGGTAGAGATACACACGGTGCTATTGCATCTTTATCTTCAGTTGCAAAATTACCATTCAAGGATGCCCAAGATGGTATCTCTAATACATTCTCAATGATTCCAGGCGCTTTAGGAAAAGATATTATTACATCTGGATATCTTGATCTTGATGATTTAGACAAATAACCATGGTAAAAGAAAAAGATATCGATCAACTTATTCAAATGCTTGACCAATTTGCTATACAAGGATCAAGCCATATGAATGTTCAGGTCAATCAAGATGGTGAATTAAACACTGAGGAAATCAGCATTACACAAGGTATGGACTGTGCCCTTGGGGATACAGCTTGTAAAATTCCTAATCTTCCTATGGAAGATGATGATGAATATTAATTAAATAAGGAGGTTAAAACTATGGAAAATGAACAAAGAGTAGATAATTTAGTGAATATGCTTGATGCATATGTTCAACAAGGAGGACATCATCTAAACGTAAATGTTCTTTCAAAAGAAACATTATTAGATGCTCAAAAACATCCTGAAAATTATCCACAATTAACAATTCGTGTTTCTGGATATGCTGTTAACTTTGTAAAACTTACTAAAGAACAACAGGATGACGTTATTTCACGTACATTCCACGAAAGTATGTAACTATCTATAATTTTCATCTTAGCATGATTAAATTATAGCCAATTTAACAAACAAAAACGGGTATTTTTAGGATTTGTTATTGATACAGTATAGTTTCAACTTAAAAACAACTTACCCCAAAATTACCCCATAAAAAGTTAGAGAAGGAGCTGTCTAAGGATAGCTCTTTTTCTGTACTCAAAAAGCACCATAGAAGGCGCTTAAGTACTATATGTTTAAATGTTAGTGATTGTTAACTTTTTGAGCTCTTATTGCCTTATCCTAGAAGATTTCTAAGTTTAGGCATGTATTTATATCTGTTTCCCATTTCTCGTTTAGATAGAAATTACAGACTTCTATATATCTAATTGATCTATCTGTTGATTCAAAACTTCTTTGTATCTCTTCATATTGATATTGTATAGTTCACATATCTTGTAATCCGCTTCTAAGAACTGATACTTATAACATAACAAAGGATATTCTTTGATGACCTTATCTAGTTCCAACCATGCTAGCAACATGCTTTCATAAGCTTCATCTCTCTCCTGGAGCCTATCAACTAGGCTTTTATTTGATGTAGATCTTACTTGATCATAATTTATACTAGCTGTTCCGTGTAACTTACTATTGAGATACTCAAACTTGTTTTTAGCTTTGCCGTAAGATTCTAGAAATACTATTTTCTCTTTTCTATTCATTGGCCACTTTATAAACCTTCGATTCTAAATGAGTTGATGTAGTCTATTTGTTCTTGATTCAATTCTAGTTCCTTTGCTATTTCTAATATCTCTTCTTGGCTCATTTCATTTATCATCATAATTGACTTAAACTTTTCTTTTTGATCACGTTGATATCTTCTTTTTATACCACTATTGATTCCACCTTTTCGGCCATTTACTCGTGCTCGTTCTTCACCTTTTCTATAGGGTTTAAGGTTTTCTAAGGTTGCTCTCATATCTTCTCTCCTTGCGAGTTTATTCACGCTTCAACATATTAAAAAGGGAAAAAGATAGACTTACGCCTATCCTATATACTTTAAGCCACCATCAAATTTTTCACCAATGAAATCATTCATTCCCATAATACCAAATCTAGTAGAACGGTTCCCCAATCCATTTTCAACATAATCTTCTACTTGTTCTTTTTCTCTATTAAGATAATCAATAGTTTTCTTAACTCGATCTTCTTCTAAAAAGCGTGGAATCGCAACACCGCTCTTATTGATAGCGCCATTAATGAGTTTCAAAGCATACATATCTTCGATATAATTGTTATTCACGATCTCATGTAATGCCATTTCATCATAAGCTCCAAGTTCTATACCTTTGATAATATTACTTAAGCCAACTTGGTAGCTTGTATCTGACAACCTTCTTTTCATTTCTGCTTTGTTATTTTCTTGTACTGCTGTGATTGCTTGATCTAGAATATCATTCAAAAGCTTTGCATACTTCTCTTCTACCTTGTGGAAATTACTCTGTAAAAGCTCTTTTTGTTTTTTCTTCCCCTCAATGGTGAGATCTTCATTATCATCTACTTTTGCAATTTTATTCATGATCTTATTTCGTTCGTTCTCATATTCATTTAATAAACGTAAAAATTTTTCTTTCATTCCTCTTATATTCTCCTTTCTCTTATAAAATAAAATCATGGTTGAAGAAGTTTTCTAATTGAGCTTCAATGGCAAGCAATGGGCTAGCCCCACTAAGATATAAGGCTGTTCCTAAACTAGCTCTATCCCAGTTCCAAATGTAATGCTCGGCTCCTTCTTTAGCATTGGTCAATAGATCTTGTACGGCATCAGCTGACAAGATATCAATATTCTTTGCCTTTCCTACCTCATGTAATAATCCAATGAGCGCCTTGCATGCAATGTAATTCTTTCTATAGCTCTTAATGTAGACTTCTGCTTCTAGATCACTTGTACTTTCTTTACTTGCCCTAATAGCTTCTAGTGTTGAGGTAAATGTATTTGGTGCTGGTTCTGTAAGAATGTTGTGCATTTCTTCAAATAATTTATTAAACTCTTCATTGATGATTGCTAAAGCAGATTGTCTTTCATTGATAACTGTATTGTTCAGCTGTGCAATTGCCTTATCTAATTTCTCATCTAAAAGGGCTCCTCTATAATTATTTTTATACTCTTTTTCCACTTTTTCATAGTTCTCATAAGCTGATGTTAAAACATCATTGTATGTATTCATGACTTTTTTTGTTTGTTCAAACATAGTTTTATTATTCTCCTTTTGTTATTTAAATGACTTTTACTTGATGAGCTTCTTTACCGCTCTTTCCTTCTACTGACTGAAATTCTACTTCTTGGTTCGCCACTAGCTTTCTAAATCCTTGCATATCAATGAAACTTTGATGTACGAAGTATTCATGGTCATCTTCTCCCATGATAAAGCCATAACCTTTTTCTGTGATATATCTTCTTACTGTTCCTTTCATTGCTTTACTATCCTTTCTTTATATTTCTTGTTTACTTCCCCCACCACCCACACCACTTATAAATGTATCTTCACTTACTTATGCTCCTTTCTATTGTTCTTGTGAGCTCGTAAGCTCTTGCGATTCAAACATTCTTATCAAAGAGGACTTATTTATCGTATTTGTACATAGTCCTCTGTAATCGTCCTATAAAGCCTTTATTCTATTTACAATTTCATTCTTATAGTTTTCTAAATCATTCCTTAATGCTTTTAGATCATCTATCTTTGATGTTTGTATGCGATTATCTAGCAATCCCTCTATCAGTTTATCTATGGATCCGTAATAGGATCTATTGATGTAGCCCGTCTTGGCTTTCTTTTGAAGGATATAAGATAGATCATCTTCTTTTATCCTGTATTCGTCATTTAACTGTACAATCATGACTTATCACCTACTTTATAATCACCGCATGGGGCACCAATAAGGAGTTTAATAGCTGTATCAAACCCAGCTACAAATCCCTGTCTTTCATTGATGACACCATATTCATTGATCAGGTCTTTTACTTCCAAAGGGATGGGCGTAGACTTTGTTATCTGTTCCATTATCCTCTTTTCCTCTGTGTTCTCTTCTTCTGCTAAGGTCCAATCCCAATACAGATCTTCTATCAATGATTGCTTGATCTTATTCATCTTTCATCACCTCTTGGTGTTCTTCCCATTCTTTCATTGCCTTTTTATGCTGTTCTACCCACTCTTCTAAGATAGCAAAGGTTCTTGGTAACTCTCCTTTTTCTCTAAAGTAAGTATGCATATATGAGAAAATACATAAGCTATTCCAATTGTTAAAATCTTTCTCACATTCTCTGCCTCTAGTCATGCCATAATTAAATGCGTAGATCATGGCCATTGCTTTATTCTCGTGTCGTGAATCTATTTCTTTAAGAACATGCAAGTAATTCCTATTTTCTATTAATGGCATGTCATCTAATTCTTTCATAGTCTGTTCAATTCTTTTATTCATTTCTATATACCCCTTTTCCTTGAATTGTGGTATAATCTCTTTGGTGTTTGGATTATACCGTTGGCTCTTTATTGTTGGCGCAATATTGAGCCTTTTTATTTTGCGAAATCTATTTATCATGCGTCTTTATTAGTTAGTCTTTTAGGCGTATCGTATTTTCTAGACAATCTATAATATCAGTAATTCGTTGCAACCATAATAGTCTCATCACCTTTAAGATTGTATCGAAGTCTGCATTTTCACCATGTTGTGCGATAAACTCTTTAGCTTGATCATATGATTTTGAAAATTCAGCTTGTCTAGATTTTTCTGCTTTTTGTTGCAATATTTCTAACACCATATTTTTATATCCTTTCATTTTTAGCACCTCTAGTGAGGGGATATTTTTGATAATGTTATCCATTTTTGTTGATTCTATCAGTGTTTTTATAACATTATCATGTTGATAAGGTTATCTATTTTATTTGATAACATTATCAATTCTTACAAGCACTTAATTTTATTGAATAACTTTATAACATTATCAAGTTGATAAAGTTATATTTATATTGATTTAATCAATATTTTTTAATAACATTATCAATTTTTAAGTGTCACTAGAGAAACTTGATAATGCTATTCATTTTCTTCCAATTCTTCTATTTTTTTCAAACAAATAACTGTTTTCCTTTTGGTATCTCCGTTTGGACTTCCTATTCTCTTTATCTCAATAAGGTTACTTTTACTTAAATCTGCTTTGGCTCGGTTAAAAGTACCTGTGCTTATACTCATAGCTTTAGCCAATTCATTTAATTCTGTAGCTTCCATCCCCCCTTCTTGGAGAGAATTTAATATAAAGTTCTTGGCTTCATCAAAAGCTGTACCTTTTTTATCTATTCTTACTTTCCCATTTTGATAGTCATAGTCTTTCTTATTGGTAGTTCCCCAGGCTTGAGGCACCCCATCATTTATAGAAAATATCGTTGTCATCTGTTCAATAACATAATTGCTTTTTTCATGAGACAAGTAACGCATATTATCATTTCCAGTGAAGCCAACAATAAATACACTTCTTGCAATATCCCATATATCCGAACTATCAGCAATACGATTGCGGCCATAAGCATTATCTCTCTTGTTTGTATGGGCCATGATAAGCACTGTCACACCATATTTCATGCCATAGCCTATAAGGGGATTCAAAACATCTCTCATAGCATTTCTATAACCCATATTAACATTGGCTGGTATAAAACTCTGCAATGGATCAAATACCACCAGCGCCGGCCTATGGTAAGCTATAAGATTCTCTAGAAACTGGCTATTATATTTAATTTCCTTAAAGCGTGGATCCTCTAGTGGAATGGTCATAATGTTTTCCATATTAGCACCATTTCTTTTTAATCTCCCTTTAAGTGTTGCCTGTATATCATCTTCACTTGAAAAATACATAACTTTCTGTGGTGGTTTATCTTCTATGAAATCATAAACATCAAAGAAACAAGAGCCTCCACTACTAATAGCAGCGACAACATTGCACCATACCGTGGTCTTTCCTACTCCACCATTTCCAGCTATTAAAGTGATTTGCCCTTTAGGAATAAATCCCTGAATAAGCCATTCTGGTTCCTTTTCTTCCACATTAGACATATTTACAACACTTAGATCATTAGTATTTACCCTACTATTGGTTTTACCAATATTAGTACCCTTATCATATTTCAAAGCGCTATGTACTATCGTCTTGACCTCATCTTTCGTTAAAGGTGGATTACACTTAGCTTGATTTTCATTCCATACAGCGCTAAGGATAGCCTTATCTGATAATCCTTTTGCCTGCAACGAACTGGCCAGTTGAAACAGTGTAGCATTTCTACTGCCTTCACCTATTTCCTTTGGAAGTTCTAAAGGCGGATTGTATACGTCTTCTATCTCTATATCTTTTATACCTTTCAAGAACTCATAAACGGTCTCTGTAGCGTCATTGATATCCTCGCTTAACCATTTATACTTCTTACCATTAATCACGCTAGGCGGTGCTAATACGTAGCCATTATCACTTCTTATGTCTATCCCTTCATAAAGATTGATCTTATTCTTAAACTCTCCTTTTACCCAATAGTACATATGATAGCCACCACTAGGGGTTTTTACTGTTGCTGTACTTGGAAGACTAGACCCATAAGTATTGAATGATTCTTGACCTTCAGCACCGTTCTTAACATCAACATCAACCACTAAAAGGCTATTTCCTGTAGCTATGCCGATATTATACTTTGGGTTTTTATCCCACCACTTTTGGATAGTTTCTTTATCCACAGTTGCTTCATTCTTCCATGATCTTAATACTTGCTTGCTTTTAGATCCTTCTTGTAAGGGAAAGACCCTAAGCCCCATATTAGCGTATCTCAACGCCCACTCTTTTAAATCATCACTCACTCTCTCACCTCATCATATTTCAGTATTAAATCACATAAGGCAATAAAAGCTATGATGATCACCCAATACCACCTAATGCCCCCTAGAATGGCCATAGCTAACACAAACGTGTAGTATATCCATTCTTTCTTCATTGTCTTACCTCTTTCATTGTTCTTAAGGCTTCTACTCGATTGCTAATGTCATAGCCTGTCATGTTCCTTTGGAACTTTCTAAACTCCTCTTGAGTAAATACCCAACCTTTACCCGTTTTAATACCTTTTAGTAGACCTAGCTCTCTCCATTCATAGACATGTTGCACTGATGTTTTCATCAATTCTGCCACGTCTTCATGTGTTAAGGGCACTAGATCTTTTAATGTTTCTTTGTCGTAGTTCATTTCTTTAGTTTCTCCTTTCTTTTAGTCAGTTCTAAATAGTTCATCTATTGTTCCATCAAACTGTAGGAACTCTTTTACCTTTTTACATTCTTCTAGTGTGAAGTTTCTTTTTCCCCTTAACTTTTCAGTTATCGCTGTAGTTCCTAAGCCAATAGCAATAGAAAGCTGTTTTCTAGTGATTCCTTTTAAAGTCAATTCACGCTCTAAAATGTAGTACATAGTAGTATGGTCATCTCCTTTCCGGTTTACGAAATATCGTTAACTTGTTTACTATATTACACGGTATAACAAATATTGTCAACGGTATATCGTTAATTTTTTTGTAAATACGTTTGTTTTTATTGAAAATATATGTAATTTAGTTTATTATTGAGATGAGGTGATAGCATTATGAGAATAGAAAACGAACTAAAAAACCTTATTTTATCAAGATATAAGAGTTTGAGGCAGTTCTCTCTAGATATTGATATGCCCTATTCGACTATAGACACTATGCTAAAAAAAGGTATAGGCGGAGCTAGCATTCAAAATATCATTAAAATTTGCCAAGCATTGGCCATTGATACTGACGCTTTGGCAGAAGGAAGACTTGAAGAGCGTAAAGCAAACGACATTGTTGTGACTTTTAGGGAACAGACTATGCTTAAAAAATATCGCTCTATTGATCAAGAAGGAAGACAAACCGTCGATACTGTTTTAAATGATATCTATGAACGTTGTAATATCATCAAAGAAGATGAAATTGTTTATGGTTCATTAAATAAATGGATTGATAAGTTACCATCTTTAGCAAGTGCGGGTATTGGTGACTATCTAGCTGATGGATATGAAACAGAAAAAATAGCAGTGCCTAACGATAGCAAAGCCAACTATGCTATTGGTGTAAATGGGGATAGTATGCTGCCAACCTATAAAGATGGTGATGTAGTTCTTGTTCAACGAACTAATGATCTCGATTATGGCGATATAGGTATCTTTATTATTGATGGTAATTGTTTCATCAAAGAATACCAACAAGATAAGCT
>CANPGX010000002.1 GCA_947573745.1 uncultured Erysipelotrichaceae bacterium
TTCAAAAATGGTTTTACAATATCTCACATAACAATCTACAGTTCTTCTATCTTTCCATGAACCCCATTTTTCTGTCAATCCTAATGGTGTTTCGTAGTGAGAAATAGTGACAACTGGTTCAATACCATATTTTAATAATTCATCAAAAACATCATCATAGAATGCTAAACCTGCTTCATTAGGCTCTTCTTCATATCCTAGTGGGAAAATACGTGTCCAAGCGATAGACATTCTAAAACATTTAAAGCCCATTTTGGCAAATAAAGCAATATCCTCTTTATAATGATGATAAAAATCAATACCATCGTGATTTGGATATAATTCTTCTTCATGAAGATCATAGTATGCACCTTCAGGAATACCATCAAATCCAAAAAGAGCAGCGCTTTGTTTTGTACCATCTTTTAATGTATAAGTAATACGACGTGGTAATGTGTTTGTTCCATTAGTGACAACATCATCACTACTACGTCCTTTTCCATCTACATCCCAGGCACCTTCAAACTGATTGGCAGCGGTGGCACCACCCCATAAAAAATCTTTTTTAAATCCCATAAATCTTCCTCCTTTTTTATAATCAAGTATCAAAAATACTTATTACCTTTTTTATTCACGATAAGTAATATCTGTTTCACTGACAGATATACGTTTACGTTCTAAACGATCATTCACAAGTTCTGATACCACAGAGTACAGTAACGCCATCATTGGCACAGCCAACAACATGCCTACCATTCCAAACCATGCACCAAATAAAATCAATGCAAGCAATACATAAAATCCAGAAACTCCAATTGAATCTCCCACAACTTGTGGATAAATAACATATGTTTCAAAATTAGTCACTACTTGGAAATAAACCACATAAGCTATGACTCTAGATGGATCAATCGCCAGCAAAAGTAGGGCCCCTATACACATCGCTAACATGGATCCAAAAATCGGAATAAGACTAAGTACCATTAAAATTAATGTATTCAATTCTGGGAATGGAAATTTGAAAAGAATAAGTCCCGTATAATACATAGCGCCTAAAATACCCGCTTCTACTAAAGTCTTGCCAATAAAGGTTGAAAAAATTTCATTTGCTTTTTTACCAATATGCTCTACAATCAGCGCTCCACGATATCCTAAAACTGCCGTAATAAGTTTTTTCATTTGACGGATATAACGTTCTTTATCTCCTAAAAGATACATACTGATCATTAAAGAACTCATCCATGTACCAAATGTCCCCACAACTTTACTACCCCCATTGACCACTGTTGGGAAATAGCTTCCTGCCCAAGATGATACATTCTTAATGACTGTTTGCCAATTCGTTGTGAGTAAGCTTTGAATAGACTCTAACTCTGTAATTTGATAATCCATCCCTGTTTTATCTAAAAGGCCATCTACATATTCCACAATATTACGGATAAATAATCCTAAGTTATTAATTAACATCATGATACTTTCTGTAATTTTAGGAATAAGTACAATAAAGAACATGGCTACTAAAATGAGGGCTAATAGATACGTCAGCAACAATGAAAGTGATCTGGCAAATCGATGGATAGGATGATTTTCCTTAGTGTATTTAAGGATCAAGTGCTCAATACGTCTCATTGGCAGGTTTAAAACATAAGCAATCCCAATACCGATGAAAACAGATTTTAATAATCCTAAAAAAGATAGAATATATTGAATCCACTCCTTAAACGAAAAAACAAGATAGATAAATAAAACTGTGAAAACAATTAAAAACATTGCTAGTTTTGTTTTTTCTGCCATCTTTTTAATATCCATATCATCACCCACTTTCTTTTATTCTATCATTTTTCTATATTTAAAACAATCATCATAGCTAAATTCTATAGGATTGTGCTATAATACCCAAAGGAGGAAAATGTATGAAAAAAACACTGATTATCGGTTCAACTGTAGTAGATGTCATCATTCATATTAATCATCTTCCTGTATCTCAAGAAGATATTCATATTTCATCTTGGCGTATGTCCTTAGGAGGATGCGCTTATAATGCATCCCATGCTATGAACTTATTTCATGCATCTTATCTTTTATGTTCACCTATTGGTGAAGGTCCTTATGGGCAATTTATCAAAGATGAATTTAAGAAACAAGGATTACCGACACCTATCTTAATTTCTGATCAAGAAAATGGTTTCTGTCTTTGTGCCGTGGAAAGTCATGGTGAAAGAACATTCATGTCTTATCATGGTGTTGAATATACTTTTAATAAGGCGTGGTTAGATGGTATGGATCTTTCATCTGTCGATAGTGTCTATATATGCGGTTTAGAAATTGAAGAGAAAACAGGTGATGCTATCATTGAATTCTTAGAAGAGCATCCTCAATTCACTGTTTATTTTGCTCCCGGACCACGTATCCACCAAATAAAACCAGAACGGCTATCTCGGTTATTTAAACGTCGTTGTATCTTACATTTAAATGATGAAGAAGCTTTAAGTTATTCCTCTAAATCATCTATTTTAGAAAGTGCGCAATATCTCTATCATTTAACAAATGCTCCAGTAATTATCACTTTAGGAAAAGAAGGAGCTTACTTCTTTGATGGTCAACAATCTATGACCATCAAAGGTTATCCTAGTCAAGTAACAGACACCATTGGTGCTGGTGATAGTCATATTGGTGCTATCATGGCTTGTCGCCAACAAGGTGATTCATGGCATGACGCCATTAGTAAAGCAAATCGTCTTTCTAGTGAAGTTGTTCAAATTTCTGGTGCATGTTTATCACAAGAACAATTTGACACGATTATTTTTTAATTATTAAGGAGGCTTTTATGAAAAAAATATGTATTTCTCTATTGGTCAATGGTTTTGGCCTCTATCTTATTTCTCAATTATTCCCAACCATTGCATTTGAAAAAGAAGCACTTGTCTTCTTAACTCTAATATTTGGTTTACTCAACATTACTGTTAAACCCATTCTTAAACTTTTGTCTTTACCTATTACATTATTAAGTTTAGGTTTATTCACACTCGTTATCAATGGTTTAATGTTGTATATGGCATTGAATATTGCAACACCTCTTGAAAATATTGATTTTGGAACATGCATTATTGCAGGATTTGTATTTTCTATTATTAATACGGCTTTAAATGCTGTATTCAAAAAATAGTATTAGCACCTTATGGAGGTGCTTTTTTAATCACTAAAAAAGAAAAGATCCCATGATCTTTTCTATTATTTAAGTGTTCCTTGATAAAATACATGATCAAAATGGGCTTCTCGAAGAACGCTCCCCTTCTTGACTAATCTTATATCCATTTGATCACCATAACATTTTTGTGGACGAAACACCATCTCTAAGATAGATTGTCCTTGACGATAATGGTTGTGCCAATCATAAAAAGGTTGTGTACAATAAAGTCTATCTCCTATTTTCCAATATCCCTTGAGTATTCTTTTTCCAATACGATGAAAACATACAATCTCGTCTTGACACATTGCATGTATAAAAAATGAATCCTTTCTCCTTTCTTCAAAATAGACATGGCCATGTTTAAAGGTCATATCTATATGATTCACGTGTAAATGTCCATGAACATGTCCCCAATAACTATGGTGAGGTAAACTTATCCATTGATCAAAATATAAACAAATGTTCAATAAATCATAAAAGTCCTCATCTTTATAACCAAAACCATGTTCAGATAAGTGTATATGTCCATGATTTTTTAAACAAAATTTTTCTTTTTCAGTGATGATTTCTATTTTCAGCTCATTGAAATAAATCATCACCCAAGTATCATTTTCCTTAATATTTAAATAATAGCTTTTCATCTCTATCAATATATGAAAAACCTTCTTCAAATAGTCATCAATGATCTTTAATCATCTGCATATAAGGAAGAACTTTAAAACCTCTTTTTTGATAAAGGGCTATAGCGTGTTGATTATCCTCAACGACTTCTAAACGATAACGTGCTGTATGAGGATACTGTTCTTCTAAAAAGTTAAAAAAAGCTTTTCCTAACCCTTGATGTTGAAAGGCCTCTCGAATATACAATTCTTCGATCCAGACAATAGGTCCCCCTGCTTCTGGAGAAAAAGATTTTGAAAGTAATGCATATCCTGCAACTTGTTCATCTTTCTCTATTAAATAACCTTCTAAATAAATATCCCTTTTAAATATCTCATCTAATGTATTTTGATGAAAGCATGGATCTACAGGTTCATGAACTGCATCTGAATGATAAAACTCCTGCATTAATTCAAAACAAATGTCTCGATATGATTCCGTCATTTTTATAAACATCTTCTTACCTCCTTATTTTCATTATACCAAGGTATGTTTTTTTCATCAAAGGATAGAATTTTATTTTTAAACATATTATAATGAACAACAAGGGGGATGATTGCATGAAAACATTAAAAAAATTTGCTGAACTCCATAACTTTAGCGTCGACCAACAAAGACGTGCATGTTATGGAAGATACAACGGTTATGATATTATCATCATGAACCTTCAAAATCAAAAAAACTATATGATACAATTAAGCGTATGTCATCCGGACGCTCAGGTTACTCAAGAAGCTAAAAATTATACTTTCAGTTTAGCGAGTCAATATGAAGGTGTCCATTATGCCAACTATGCTTCACCTAACTTAACGATTAGTGTTAAAAGGAACAGTAAAAGTGGACCTAACTTAGATATGCTAGTCGATGTTGTAACACGTTATCTAGCGCAACATCAATTTCAAAATTGTTGTCAGACTTGCCAACAAACTTCGTCCACAGCTTTCTATAGCGTTCAAGGAAAACCTTATATCTTATGTCCTGAATGCTTTAATAAAGTTAGTTCTTCAATGATGCATAGACAATCTGAAGCGCCTAAAGAAAATGTCGCTTTAGGTACACTAGGGGCTTTTTTAGGATCTTTAGTCGGCGTCGTTTTATGGATGATTTTATATCGCATTTGCATTATTGCTGCCATCTGTGGTGCTTTGATGGTTTATTGTAGTATTCGTGGCTATGAAAAATTGGGTCATGTCCTAACTAAAAAGGGACTGATCATCAGTACATTGATTTGTATTTTGATGATTTTTATTGCCGAGTATGCTAGTTTAGCGATTGAAGTTTATATTCAACTTAAAGATATCTATGTGATGAGTATCATCGAAGCATTAGAAGTTACACCTTCATTCTTAGGTGACTCCAATGTATTACCTTATTTTATCAAAGATTTAGTGATTGGTTACTTGTTCCTCATCATTACAAGTGCTTCATCTATTCGTAATATAGGTCATCAATTAAATACACAAGATGAAGTCGCAAGGCTCTATTAAAACATCTTCTCAAAAGATGTTTTTTATTAAAGAGGGTATAAAAAATGATAGAAGAAAATAGTTTAACTAAAGGACCCACTTTAAAAACACTTCTTGTTTTTGTCGTCCCATTTTTGATTGCTAATGTCTTACAATCACTTTATGGGGCTATAGATTTATGGGTCGTTGGACAATATAGTGAGGCCAGTAGCGTTGCTGCTGTTTCAACAGGTACACAAGTCACACAAATCATCACCAGTTTGATGACAGGGTTGACTTTAGGAAGTACGATCCTTGTTGGGCAGTATATCGGTTCTAAACAATCCGAACAACTCAAAGCGGCTATAAGTACTTCATTAGTTCTTTTCTTTATAGTTTCTTGTTTCATTACAGCATTAATGCTTCTATTTGAAAAAGAACTTCTCGCATTATTGAATACACCTGATAGTTCTTTTCATGAAACCATGCAATATATCACCATCTGTTCTTTAGGTAATATCTTTATCTGCGAATACAATGCCATTAGTTCTATTTTACGTGGATATGGGGATTCTAAACGTCCTATGTATTTTGTCGCTATATCTTGTCTATGTAATGTTTTTTTAGATATTCTTTTTGTTAAATATTTTAAGATGAGTGTTCGTGGCACCGCTTATGCAACCATTATTTCTCAGGCGATCAGTATGGTCATTGCCATCATGTATTTAAAACGAAAAACAAATATTTTTGATTTCAAACTTTCAAGTTTTAAGCTTGATAGGTATCAAGTCAAACGTTTAGCAAGCATTGGGATTCCCATTTCCTTTCAAGAACTCATGGTACGTATTTCTTTTCTTTACCTAACCATGATGATGAATCGTTGTGGGCTTTATGCTGCTGCTATCGTTGGTATTAGTAGTAAGTTTGATGTCTTTGCCATGTTATCAGCAACTTCTATGGCGAGTGCCCTTTCTGCTATGACCGCCCAAAATATGGGGGCGCATCAAATGAAACGCGCTAATCGATCACTATATTACGGCTTAAGTTTTGCTTTAGTTATAGCCTCATGCTTCTTTTTATGGGCACAATGGTCTCCAGAAACCATGATTGGTCTTTTCTCTAAAGACGCTACTGTCATTTCTACGGGGATTCCGTTCTTTAAGACATGCAGTTATGATTATCTCTTTGTGACGATTGTCTTTTGTCTTAATGGTTATCTTAATGGTAGAGAAAAAACTGTATGGACCATGGTGAGCTGTAGTAGTGGCGCTTTATTATTGCGTATGCCTATGGTTTATTACTTAAGTCATCACTATCCTTCTCAATTAGGGATGCTCGGCTGTGTTGCTCCTATTGTTTCTTGTATCATGGCTATTTATACCCTCATCTATGTTTTATATTTAAATAAAAAAGATAATACTGTCATATTTCCCGGGGAATAATAGATCATCCTCATTTGCTAGGATCCTCTTTTTTTGTTAAAATATATTGATAGGAGGAAAAGAACACTATGTTACTCATCATTGCAGGTATAGGTTTTATACTATTATGGATGTATATTCAATACACCCATACTCATATGAAAAAAGTAGAGCAAGTCACAGCGACCGTCATTTTCTCAAATCATATCATCGATCAAAATAAAAAAGGACGGATGATCAAAGATATGTATTACACCATGGTTGAGTTTGAATATCATGGAAAAAAGATACGTAAACATATAGATGAAGCCTACCAAGAAGGAGATACCCTGATAGGTTATTATGATGCTAAAAAAGATGAATTCATGAGCGAAGATACTTTGAACCTTCATCATAGTAAAGGAAGTCATCTCATCTTGGTTTTTGGATTATTTATGTTCTTTTTTGGCCTTTTGCTTTATTTTGTGCAATTCGACTTCATCCTTTCAGAAGCTTTCTTAGATGATATATTACCTTATTTCATTGCCCTGGGATTTATCCTTTGTGGAGGTTACATGGCTTATAAAGATAAACCGATGAAGATTCCTTCAGAATGGGAAACAATCAAAGCCACAGTTATTGATATCAAAGAAGAATGGGTCGATAAAGGTTATCTTTATTTTCCTAGTTATGCTTATACTTATCATGATGAAGAAGCTATTTTCCATAGTAAAAAAGGAAGAAATCCTATTCATATGAAAGAAGGAGATATGATAGATCTCTATTATGATAAAACTGATGAAAGTATCCATGAAAAAATTGAGCCTTCTATGGCCTATAAAACGGGATTATTTTTTGTAGGTTTTGGTATCCTATTAATGATTGCTTATACTCTTTTTTAAAAAAGAAATATTTTATGACTGCTTCCTTTTAAGGAAGCATCTTTTTTTCAAGATGATATCCTTCTTTTTCTAAATATAAAATGGCATAAGTCAGTGGTAATGAAAATCGTCTTCTACCACAACTACCAGGATTTAAATAAACAACATTCTCTTTTTTCTCACATGTATATTGATGAGAATGGCCATAGATATAAAAATCCACATCAGTTACCAATATTTTTTTCTGATGTGTCAAATAAAAAGAATAATCTAAGATTTTGAAATTCAATGTCTCTGGTAAATCTAAAGTATCATTATTACCTCTTACAATATACAAAGGTGCTATACTTTGCAATTTTTCTATAATGTTGTAAGTTGTAATATCACCAGCATGAATGATTGCATCACATGTTTCTAAATCATGGACAACTTCTTTTCTTAAAACGTTATGGGTATCTGAAATAATTCCTATTTTCATCATTTTTTCTCTCCTAATAGATATCTTTATGATGCACACCTTTCTATTCGTCAACATATGTTATCATAGAAAGGAGTTTTTTATGCAATCAAATTTATTAAGTCATAATACTCAAACCTATCTGCATTGCTTTGATGATATTCTTCACCAAATGATCCATCGCATGGAACAAACAGAGCTTTCATGTGATCTTTCTTTATTCTTTATCCATCAAATGATTCCTCATCATCAAGCAGCTATACAGATGTCTAAAAATTTACTCAAATATACCACTTTTATTCCTTTACAAGATATTGCTTGTCATATTATACAAGAACAAACGCAAAGTATTCAAGATATGCTAGATATACAAAATCAATGTCATTATTATTTGAATAGCGATTTAGAAGTTCATCATTATTTTCAAAAAAATACGATCATCTTACAAACCATGTTTGATGATATGCAAAAAGCAAAAATATCTAATGATATCAATATCAACTTTATTCATGAAATGATTCCACATCACGAAGGTGCCATTCAAATGTCTAAAAACTTGTTAAAGTATCCTATTTGTCCTCAACTTGTCCCTATCTTAGAAGCAATTATCTCATCACAAGAACAGGGCGTTAAAGAAATGAGGATGCTTTTAAAAACAATCACAACACAGTAAAGGTCTTGAATGTATCACTCAAGACCTTTTAGTATACTTTAAAATAAAGAATTTAGAAATGTTGCCAGATAAGGAATAATCAAAACAATAGAAAACATTCTTAAAATTTGTAAAGTGGCAATCTTAGGTAAATCTCCGCCTAATGCTTCACTTAAAATTGTCATATCAGAAATAGCCCCAGGAGCCGAACAAAGGATGGCTGTTAACTTTGACATTTTAAAACATTTTTGCATGATCATCATATTCAACAAAATAATCAATAATGTTTCTATCATCACAATGCCTACTGCAATCCACAATGAAGATAGTTGCATCAATAATTCTTGATTGAAGATGACCCCTACCAATGCACCTGCAAAAACTTGTAAAAAGAATGTAAATGACGACGGACAACTGAAATCATGAATGCAGATTTTATAAAAAGCTGCCCCTATCAAAGAACCAATCATGGCCCCTGCTTTTATGTGAAGCGCATCTAAAATAAAGGCAATGACACTAGCAAACAAAATAGCCAATAACCATTGTTTAGGATCCCTTGAAGATGCTTTTTGATGAAACTGAATATGTTCTTCTTTACTACATAAAGCTTTTGCCACAAAAGGAACCATCACCATGATCAATAATTTTCTACATGTATGGATCAAGGCCACATAACTCATATTTGCATCAAATTGAGATGAAAGTATCGTTAGATCGGTTGCACCCCCTGGTGCTAATGAAAAAATAGCTGTCATCATATCAATATGTGTCAGATACACTAAAAGAACGGACATGATACATAAAATCAAAATCAAAAGAAACATCATACTTAAATAAGGCTTCCATAACTGTTTAAGGTTTTTTAAAATATCCAGTGTAATTTTATTTCCTATCAGTACTCCAGAACAAACTTGTAAAATAAAGCTTGTTTGATCAATCAGCACAGCATGATTTGTTAATAATTGATAAATCGACACACAAAATAAAGAACCTAACAAAGCACCTAAAGGAACTTTCAGTTTTTTAAAAATATATCCACCCAATAGAGCTATCAAAATAGTTAAAATATAATCCATCAAAAATCTCCTTCATTATCTTTATTATTCTACAATAAACAAAACACAATATAAAGAGATGAAGAACATATTTTTTAAGGATACATAAGATATGATGAGGTGATTTTTATGAGACCATTACCCTTAACCTTGAGTATCACATTATACGCTAATGCGTTGGCTTGCCAAATCAATGATGACCAACTTGATTTGTTAGCAGCTATTTTTACACAACTTGGTGATACTTTAGCTACTATTTCTACCCAAAGAAGCCAACAATCTTCTTGTAAAAATGATGACATAGATGACATAAAAGAAGAAACCCCAACAACCCAAAACAAGGATACTAAAGATAACGATGATTCACCATCATCGACGACTTAAGCTATCCATAAGACAACGATGGTGTAAACCAATAAAGTAACTACCATATAAATAGAAACAAAACCACTTGTCAATGAAGCTTCATGTTCATTTTTATACAAAGGTGAAATCATAGGAAGCATTCCAAAGCCCGTTGGGCACATAAAATAAATGATAGGGGCTATCATAAATATCTTATCCGACATTTGATGAGGAAAAAGTACAAAGAATCCTATAATAACTAAAGCATAATAGACTGTTTTGACAAGCATTAATTTAAAAATGGGTTTTAATGTCTTTTTATCTATATGAAAATCATATCCTAAAATAAATAAGATCATCGATACAATAGGCATGGTGACTTGTGAAAAAGTTGCATTGATGACACCACTTAATGAGGAATCCATAAGAATTCCATATATGCCACTTAAATTAAGACATAATCCAAACACAACCGCAAGGACAAATGCATTCGTAAAAATCGCTTTGATCTGTTCTTTAATAGATGCCTGTTTTGCGGTTTCTTTTATCACCAATACAGGAATGATCATAAAACACATGATAGAACCGGCAATATCAAAAATCACGGTATGACTCGATGTTCCCACAATAGAAAGATACAATGGTAAGGCAACGCTTCCTCCCTCTACGGTCGGCAATAAATAAGGTAAAAAATGAGCATATTGCTTATCTATGAAAGGGGCTACCCATTTACCAACACCTAAAGATAAAATAAATACAAGTAATACATACCCTATAATCTTTATATGTTGTATTTCAAAAGTAGTTGTACAAATTAAATGAAAAATAAGGATGGGAAATAAAATATTAAAAACAATAGCATTCGCCCCAGATTTTTGTTCTGGTGTGATCCAGTTCATCTTACGACATGTCCATCCTAAACCTAACATGAAAAAAACTGGAAATAATGTTGTTAAAGCTAACATAAAGTTAAATTCCTTTCTATTTAAAGATATTGCATCTATTCAAATAATGTCATGTCTCTATCCAATGCCTTTATTTTCTTTATATCATCATTCGTTAATCATAAACATAACATTTTACTTGATTTAGCACAGAAATAATCATACAATACTTCAAAAATTTTTCAACTTTATTTTCATCATTTAAAGTTCCAATAGCGTACTTCTTACTTTCCTGATTATTTCTTCTAAGAATCTATACGTATCCCATTCTTGAACATAAGATTCATGAAGTAATAACAAACCTAAGCGATTCCTCACTAACGTTTTTTAATAGCTATAGATTTTCCACATATTTTAGTTGTAAAAAATAATTCGGCTTAATAGTAAAATATTTTAATCAACTTGCCTATTTTTAATGAATTTTTATACAAAGTTGATTAAAACCGCTTTAACTTTTTACAATCTTATCATTTCATTTATCACTATTCCTTGGATGTAAATTTCTATGATATATAATGATTTCTTTGGATATTAATCTTGTCGTGTACCATTTTCGTTAATTAATGAATAATTATACAAGTTTTATATATGTACAACAGTATAATTAGGTACGTTATCATCCTTTTAAATTATATTTACGTAAACAATAAATATAATTTTTTAAAATAAATAAAAATTTATGTTGTAAGCGTTATCTTTTGATGATATAATTGTTTGTGTGATGGTGATACATTGATTAAGAAATTAATTTATATGAAAGGAGAAAATTTATGAAAAAGATTTTATTGTGTGTATGTATGGCTTTTAGCTTAGTTTTTGGAAACATAAATTGCATTTTAGCTGATTGTGAAGAAGATATTATGCCACTAGGAGAAGTGCTATGCGATGTTTTTGGTAGTCAACATAAATTAATTAAAAGAGGTATTACTGTTATTTATGATAAAAATACCGGAAAAATTTTGCACAGCAAATCGGAAGAATGGAGTATTTATACTTGTGTATGCGGTATTTGTGTAGCATGCGAAGGAGAACCAGCAAATAAGGTTCCTTTACGTTATTATTACGAATTCATGAGTAGTGATTTATATGCTAATGGATACGGAAATTATATTTGTTATGTAGATCCAAAAACAAAACATTTTTCTGATAAATGGTCAATTAGAGATTACGGGTATTATTTCTACTATGAATAATTACTGATTTAGAGGATTAAGTAAAATGAAAAAAATTTTTATTGGGGGTATTATTGTTTTTCTTTGCTTTATAGGATTAGTATACAGTAGTATGCATCAAACGCAAGAACAAATAGTAGAAGGTTTTATTAAAGGGTTTTACCATACAAGTCAACAAGATAGTAAAGATTTAGAAGAATCATCTAAATTATTGGATAAACAACTTGAATATTTTAATGAAGAAGAAAAGAAAAATATATCTCATGCAAAAGGACTATATTTGGATATTGCCGATTATGTGAACAATGAAGGGGCTATGTCTTATTTAAACCGTGCTATGTGGGCAAAAAAAATAAAGTATGTTGAATGGGGTATTTTATCAATAGAAGTTCAACATCTCGAACTTGAATTATTTGATAAAGATGTTTATGAATATCATGGAACTGTGCTAGTCACTCATCAGGAAGAAAAAGACCGTAGTTTCCCAATTACAGGTAAAGTACGCTTGACTAAAGAAGGATCAAAATGGAAAGTATTTAGTTTTGATGAACCTGGAAATGATAATTTATATGCAAAGCTATTAATTAATTACAATTAAAATTTATAGGAGGTAGAAAGAGTATTGAAAACTAAAAAAATAATATTATCAATTGTATTAGGATTATTTTTAATTCTAGGGAATTCTTATTATATCTTGGCAGAAGAAAATGTTATGCCATTAGGAGAAGTCTTATGTGACGTCTATGGAAGCCAACATCATTTTTATTACAAAGGAAATCCTCGAGTTGTAGATAGGGAGACAGGAGAAACATTAGTTTTGTTAACATCAGGCTGGAGTCTCTATAAATGCAATTGTGGGATATGCATTGCTAGTAGCGGAATACCTCATACTGGACAAGAAATAGGATATTATTATGAAGTTATGGGAAATTATTGTATTTCTTTTAATAATGGATATTTTGAAGTTAGAACCACGGCAAAACAAAGGAGATATTCAAATAAATCTTCTATTAAAGATCTTGGATACTATTTTTATAATTGATTAATAACGTATAAAAGTTACTATCAAACTTCAAAAGTAGTTTGATAATGATTGAACTGACCCCAAAATGTTAAACTGAAATTTAATTTTGGTGGTCAGTTTTATTTTGACTAAATACAACTTTGAATTTAAAAATTACACAGTTCAATCATATTTGAATGTAAAAAAGTTATACTTTTTCCTGAAAAATGTAACATCACGGAGTTGGAAATCACCCAAAATATTATTTATTTCTCAATTTTATAAAAAAAGAGATTTCCAAATTTAAAAAATTTTGAAATCTCCTATCTACCAACAATCTAAAGCAAATAGAGTCTACTTCTTTCTTTAAATCATAGATAACGATTTTAATATTCTTATAACCGTTAATGATTATCAGCCATGACCCCCACTAATCGATGTGGTTGATACAATTCCTCTAAGTATACAATTTCTTCATCAGATAATACTAACTGACAAGCTTTGATAGCATCATCAATATGTTGCAATTTTGTCGCTCCAACGATAGGTGAAGCAACTTTAGTCATCAACCAAGCTAAAGAAACTTCTGTCATTGAAACGCCATGTTTCTTGGCTAATGCTTCAACACGTTGAATAATCTGGATATCCATATCCTTTGTAGCATCATATTTTCCTTTGGCATAGCTATCTTCTTCCATACGTTTGGTTTGTTTTCCGGGATGTCTGGCTAATCTGCCTGACGCTAAGGCACTATAAGGTGTCAATGCAATACCATTTTCATCACAATATCTTTTCATTTCTCGCTCTTCTTCTCTAAAAATCAAATTATAATGACCTTGAACAGAGATGAAGGGTTCATAGCCTTTTGCCCTTGCTATATCGTTAGCCATAGCAAGCTGATATGCATAACAATTAGAAATACCAATATACTTCACTTTACCTTGAACAATCATATGATGTAATCCTTCAAGGATATCTTCTATAGGTGTATGATAATCCCACATATGCAAGATATAAAGATCAACATAGTCCATCTTTAATCTTTCTAAGGAAGCATTTAAACAGTTTTCAACATGTTGCTGTCCACTGATCTCTGCTTCAATTTCTTCTTTTGTTCTGGGAAGAAACTTAGTTGCAATCACAACATCTTTTCTTAATGCATGATCTTGAATAGCACTACCTAAAAAAATTTCGCTTGTTCCGGCACTATAACTCATGGCCGTATCAAAAAAATTAATACCTTGATCTAAGGCATGCTCAATGATTTCTTTGGATGCTTGCTCATCTAAGGTCCATGAGTGCATTCCACTTTGTGCTTGCCCAAATCCCATACACCCTAAGCATATTTTGGATACTTTCAAATCACTATGTCCTAATAATGTATATTTCATTTTATTCTCCTATGGTCTGATAACTTCTTCTAATCTAAATTGATGATCTTTAAATATATAAATAAAAATACAACCATTACTAAATCCTTTTTTCAATTCCTCGGTTGGATCCTGTATTGCTCTTAAAAAGTTAAAGCATGCTCCTCCATGACTGATGGCTAATACACATTGATGATCTTCTTTTTCCATGATATCTGTCAATGTATGCATCATACGATCTTTAACGGTATTAGAGGACTCACCACCAAATTGTAAATAATATGTCTCACATTTTTTAGGATCTTTTTCAGCTAAAAAATCACTTTCTCCTTCTAACAAACCGTAATTCATTTCTTTGAGGCCCTTAATTCTTTGATAAGGCATATCTGTGATTAATTCCAGTGTATCAGTGCATCTTTCCAAAGTAGAGGCATAAGCATGATCAAAAGTGATTTGATGGTCCTCAAACCATTGTTTTGCCTTTCTAGCTTGATCTTTTCCTTTTTCAGTTAAAGGAGAATCACACCATCCTTGTATCTTGTGCAATTGATTAAATAATGTTTCTCCATGTCGCATTAAATAAAGTTTCTTTTCCATATTATGGTTCTCCTTCATAAACTAACCCATTTTACTCATGGAATAAATCTCACCAGGAGCTAAAACCTTGATTCTTTCCGGATAAATCACACGATCCATTAAATCTTCTGGATTTCCATTAAAAGGTGTCATTTGTGGCGCATCAACACTTCCCCAATGAATACAAATCAAATCAGCTTTTGGATAAGCATTTGCTAGTTGGATAGCACCTTCTAAAGTGATGTGCCATTCATTGTCGGAAAAATCAAATAATATAACGTCTGGACATGGCATATGAAGGTGTTCCTCTAACAATTTTGAATCGCCTGGCAACCAGATTGTTCCATCTTGTGTTTTGAGCCAATAACCACAACAATCCTCTTCTTTCCATGTTCTATACTGATACTTCGTTGAACCATTTTGCCAATTGTGTTTTGCTGGGGTTAACTGTATTTCGATATCATTGATCAAAAAGGATTCATGAATATCATGTCCTGTCCCAGGAATACCCTCTTGACACATCTGTGTCGCTACATAATGGGCAGCATGATAGGATTTGCATACATTTAAGACATGTTGACATGTTGCCTTACTAAAGTGGTCATTATCAATATGCGTCACCAATAAACCATCTAAAGATGGGATATCCTCAGGTAAAATAGGCATATCAATAAGTAAAGGCATATCAAATCCCTCTAACAAAGGATCTATCATGATACATGTCCCTCGACTATTGATCATGATACTAGCATTTCCCATCCATCTTATTTCTGTATGATGGATATTATCAAAAGCTTCACGACCAAAAAATTGTGTTGCTGGTGCCATCGCTTGTCCCTTTTCATTTTTGATGATTTTCATGATGTATTCCTCCTTATGTGATTCATATTATACCCGTCAAGAAAAGTGGTCCATTTACAATATTAAAAAAAAGTCAAAAACTTGACTTTTTCATGAAAATGTCTATTTTTTATTGATATGGATTTCCCTTAATATCCCCATCAACAAACAATTTTTCCATACCTACACCCCTCATATCTGTAATCAGACGTGCCATTTCTTCACAACTAGCAGGCATATCTGATAATATCCATGAAATTGACATGGAACTAGAAGCCATAGCATGATATTCTGTAGCAAATCGTAAGGTATCTGGCATAGGCGTCTTTCCATATCTTTCTTGATGAAATTGTAAATCAAAGGTTTTACAATGTTCAAAAATATAATCTTTTAAACAATTTTGTCCTTCTAAAAGCAACGCTTGCTTCATAAATTGATGATATTTTTTCATTCTTTTAAATACTTCAACCATAGATTCATAAAAATTTATTTTCTTTGAAGGATCATCAAAACCAGGAATCACTCTCGTTAGATAGATATACTGAATTAAATCATTCTTATCTAAAAAATGATTATAAAAAGATTGTTTAGAAACATGTGACACTTCTAAAAGTTGTTTGATGGTGATGGACTCTAAAGATTGTTTTTCACACAGTTCTAATAAACCTGTTGCTAGTAATTCTTTTACATTCAATGCCATGATAGAACCTCCTATCTATATGCCTATTATAATACAGCTTCATCTATTTACACAGTAAATTATATAAATGATTTTTTATCATCATCTATCTATGGTCCTATTACTTGATAAAGTCCATTTTATAAGTTAAGATGATGTTGATAAATAAGAAGGAGACACATATGTTAAAAAAAGACTTTTTATGGGGTGGCGCATTAGCTGCTCATCAATTTGAAGGTGGGGTATTAGATACCTCTAAAGGTTATTCTGTTGCTGATGTCATGACAGCAGGCGCTCATGGTATACCTAGAGAAATTACAGAGGGTATTGAAGAAGGAAGATATTATCCTAATCATGTTGGCATTGATTTTTATCATCATTATAAAGAAGATATTGCCATGTTTGCAGAAATGGGTTTTAAATGTTTTAGAACTTCTATTGCTTGGACTCGTATTTTCCCATTAGGAGATGAAGAAGAACCTAATGAAGAAGGATTACAATTTTATGATGACGTTTTCGATGAATTATTAAAATATGGCATTGAACCTGTCATCACATTATCGCATTTTGAAATGCCTTATCATCTGGCTAAAGAATATGGTGGTTTTATGAACCGTAAAACCATTGATTTCTTTGTTAAGTTTGCAAAAGCTTGTTTTGAAAGATATAAAGATAAAGTTAAATACTGGATGACGTTTAATGAAATTAATAACCAGATGAACTTTGTCAATGATATTTTTGGATGGACAAACAGTGGTGCCCATTTTAAAGATTACGAAAATCCTGAAGAAGCTATGTATATTTGTGGTCATCATACATTGGTGGCTTCAGCAAAAGCTGTTAAAATCGGTAAAGAAATCAATCCTAATTTTATCATTGGTAATATGATTTCAATGGTTCCTATTTATCCATTTAGTTGTCGTCCGGCAGATGTCGTTTTAGCTCAACAACAAATGCATGATCGTTTCTTCTTCTGCGATGTACAATGTCGTGGACATTATCCTGCTTATGCATTAAAAATGTTTGAAAGAAAAGGTTTCAATGTAGATATAACAGAAGAAGATAAAAAAGCATTAGCTGAAGGTACTGTCGATTATATTGGATTTAGTTATTATATGTCTAATACTGTAGATTCTACCTCAACAAAAGATATTTCTACGGCAACAGACGCTTCAAGTATACATTCCGTCAAAAATCCTTTTATTAAAGAAACAGATTGGGGATGGGCTATCGATCCTGAAGGCTTACGCTATACTTTAAACACACTCTATGAAAGATATGAAAAACCATTATTTATTGTAGAGAACGGTTTTGGAGCTATTGATGTAAAAGAAGCTGATGGTTCTTGTCATGATCCATATCGCATCGAATATTTAAGAGCCCATATTGAAGAAATGAAAAAAGCTGTTGAAGAAGACGGTGTAGATTTAATGGGATATACCCCTTGGGGATGTATCGATTGTATATCCTTTACAACAGGTGAAATGAAAAAACGTTATGGTTTTATCTATGTTGATCGAGATAATGAAGGACATGGAACCTTAGAAAGATCAAAGAAAACTTCCTTTTATTGGTATAAAAAAGTCATTGCTTCTAATGGTGAAGATCTAAACAACGAATTTTAAAAAGAACTTGTCTAGCAAGACAAGTTCTTTTCTTATGATAAAGTAATATGCTTTTTAGTTTTCTCTTCTGGATGAATATTATCTCTTCTTTTACCTACAATATCCAATACTTTTACACGAAATACGGTTGTGACACGCATCATTTTTGTATTGAATACAAAATCTTCGGAATGATAATGACGCATCAAAATTTTTAATGCCTCATATTTATCTTCATCTTCCACAAATTCTACGATACCGTGTCCTATAACACTTTCATATCCCATCGTGCATGACATTCTTTCCTCATAAAGGATCATATTATGTTCGCAATCCATTTCAAATGTCACTTTATTATTCGCTCTCATTAAATCTAGTTTTTTACCTACTTGTGCACTATGAAAATATAAGTATAATTATCCATTTTCTACATTTGTGCCAAAGTTTAATGGAACAATATAAGGGAATGTCTCATCAAATATAGCTAGACGACAAGTATCACATTTAGCGACTATTTTCATCATTTCATCAAAATCTGTAATTTCTCTATCTTTTCTTCTCATGATAGGTTTCCTCCTCATACATCTGTATTTTAATGTATTATTCTGAGTCAAACAATAGACTGAAGAAAAAAGATAAAGATTTTTATATTCATTAAATGATCTATATGCATTAAAAAAACCTTGATGATCTCAAGGTTTTACATGTCTGATTATTCACCAACGTATGGTAATAAAGCCATTTGTCTAGCACGTTTGATAGCAATTGCTAATTGTCTTTGATATTTAGCACTTGTACCAGTAACACGTCTAGGAATGATCTTACCATTAGCTGAAACAAATCTCTTTAATAATTCTACATCTTTATAATCGATGTAATCGATTTTATTCTTAGTGAAGTAACAAACTTTTTTTCTACCCATTCTTTGTTTTCTAAATGCCATGGTTTATACTTCCTTTCTTCATTAAAATTGAATATCATCTTCCATGATATCAAAAGTATTCATTGAATTATCAAAATCTTTATCTAAATCAATGCTTTGTACATCATAAACAGATGGTTCTGGTGCTGGTGGATCCACAAATGTTGATGTTGGTTGATAACTATTTTGTGTATAGCCATTATTTCTTTCTCTAGCACCTTTACTTTCAAGAAATTGAACAGAGTCACAAATCACTTCGATGACAGTAACATTTCTTCCTTCTTGATTTTGATATTGTCTAGATTGTAATCTTCCTTCAACACCGACTAAAGATCCTTTAGCACAATACTTTGCAACGTTTTCTGCTGCTTTATTCCAAACAACACAAGGAATAAAATCTGTCTGTTGCCCATTAGCAGATGACGTAAAATTACGATTTAAAGCAATCGTAAAATTGGTCACTGCTGATCCACTTCCAGTTCTTCTAAGTTCCGGATCTCTTGTCATTCTTCCAACAAGAACTACACGATTCAACATAATTCCTATCTCCTATCGACGAATGATCATATGACGGATAATGTTAGCGTTAATACCAGATAAACGAGCAAATTCTGCAATGTCAGCAGCTGGTACAGTTGCATCTACAACAACATAATAACCTTTTTTGAAATCGTCAATTTCGTAAGCGAAATCACGTAAACCCCATTCATTGACGTTATCTACAGTACCACCGTTCTTTGTTAGGATACCCTTTAAAGATTCGATGAGGCTGTTTCTAGCATCTTCTTCTACATTAGGTTTTACGATAAACATGATTTCATATTTATTCATTTTTTACACCTCCCTATGGTCTATTGGCTTATCATAAAGATAAGCAGGCAAGTAATATGATTTACATGCTCGATTATTTTATCATAAAGATGTCTTTTTGTAAATCAAATTTATTTGAATTTATCTTTATTTTTATACATTGCTTTTAATACCATTTCCTTTTATAATAATTTTATAAAATAATGGAGGTATCATATGAGAAATAAATTAAAAAAAGCCTTTCAATCATTAAATGGTGGCTTATTTGAAGCTAGCGATAAAGCTGATGTGGGTAGTAGTTATACGGATCTTGCCAATGACGGTGTCGATTTAATGGGATGGGCAGATCCTTTTACACCTGATTTTTCATTGCCTGAGCACGTACTCAATAAAGCTATTGAAACTCTAAAAGGACCTTTAGCTGCACATTATACTGCACCTAGTGGAAATGAAGAATTAAAAGCTGTGATTGCTAAAAGATTAAAAGAAAAAAATCATCTAGATGTTGATCCCCAAAGAAACATCTTGATTACACCAGGATCTGATTCTGGGTTGTTCTATGCTGTATTCCCTTTTATTGAACCTGGTGATGAAGTCCTCGTCCCTAGTCCTAGTTATCCAAATAATTTTACAAATGTTACTTTGAACAATGGGATATTAGTTCCTATTCTTTTAAAGGAAGAAAATGGTTATCAGTTAGATATAGAAGAATTTGAAAAACATGTAACCAATAAGACAAAAATGGTGATCCTAACACATCCAAATAATCCAACAACCACGGTTTACAATCGTCAATCTTTAGAAGCTTTAAGCCAATTCATTATTAAACATGATCTTATTCTTGTCTGTGATCAGGCTTTTGAAGATTTCACTTATGATCACGAAATGATTACACCTGCTTCTTTACCTGGTATGTTTGAAAGAACAGTCACTGTTTTCTCTGCTTCTAAAGGTATGGGATTTAGTGGATTTAGAGTTGGTTTTAACGTTTGCTCAGATGTTTTCATGGACGCCATGTTAGCTGCAACTGTCAGTGTCTTAGGTGCTACAAGTACTATGGCCCAAATCTCGATGATTGAAGCTTATCAAGATTCCTCTTTTATGAAAGTTTTTGAAGAAGCCTTTGATCGTCGTCGTAAAAAAGCTTATGAAATCATCAACAGTATTCCCCATGTTCATATGTTACTTCCTGAATCCGGATTCTTATGTTGGGTCGATGTTTCAGAGTTAGGAAATTCTAATGATATTTATCAATATTTAATTAAAGAAGCTAAAGTAGCTTGTAATGAAGGCTCTTTCTATGGTCCAGGTGGTGAAGGCCATTTAAGAATTGTTTTAGGTATTTATCGTGATGACGAAAAAGTATACGATGCACTCTATCGCATCAAAGATGCCTTAAGCAAATACACACAAAAATAATATTTTCATAAGTACGAAAAAAACATTATCTCCTTTTAAATTTGTTATAATATGAGTAACTATTTTGAAAGGAGATTTTTTATGCCATTTTATTTTTACCGTCTTGAAAAAATAAAAAAACAGATTTCTCAGCTAGAACAACTTCGCTATAAAGAAAGTATCCCTATTTCTGAATTTCTTACTTATCCAGATGATGGCCAAAATGCACTTTTACCCCAAGATTTAACTGTTTCCAATGGAACATTAAAATTAGGAGATCATTGGAAGGGAAAAGACCAATATCTTTATTTATCGCAACACATTCAGTTGCCTACATCTTGGAAAGATCAAATTGTTTTAGGAATCTTTGATTTTGGAATAACAGGTGATGGTTATAATAGTGGTTTTGAAAGTTTATGCTTTGTGAATGGGCAACCTTATCAAGGTGTCGACAGTCATCATAAAGAAGTCTTTTTTGATTTAAAAGAAACAGGCTTATCTTTCTCGCTCCATTTTAGATTATGGTCTGGTTTACCTGGTGGCGGAAAAACCGTAGCTATGGAGCACCAATTTAAAGAAGCACGATGTGTCTGTTTAGATAAAACAACAGATCAATTCTATTACCTCACAAAGAATGTCTTTGAAACGATTGAAATTTTAGATTCAAATCATCCAGACAAGTCCTGGCTTGAAGCCATGCTAGTGGAAGCATTTAAAAAAGTTGACTTCTCATATCCAGGTTCAACTGACTTTTATCAATCTATTCAAGTAGCTTACGACCAGTTAGCTAACGTTTTACAAACAAAACCTAAATCAGATATTCACATTTCTTTAATTGGACATACTCATATTGACGTTGCATGGCTATGGCGACTTAGACATACTAGAGAAAAAGCCGCTCGTTCATTTAGCACAGTGCATCGTTTAATGAACCAGTATGAGCATTATATTTTTCTACAATCCCAAGCACAACTTTATGATTTTATAAAACATGATTATCCTATGATTTATGAACATATTCAACAACGTGTTAAAGAAAATAAATGGGAACCTGGTGGTTCTATGTGGGTTGAATGTGATTGTAATCTTGTTTCTGGTGAATCATTAGTACGTCAAATCTTATATGGTAAACAATTCTTTAAAAGAGAATTTGGTGTAGATAATGATTATTTATGGTTACCGGATGTTTTCGGCTATTCATGGGCACTCCCACAAATTCTTAAAAAATCAAACATTCACACTTTTGTCACAACAAAAATTAGTTGGAATGATACTGATAAACTTCCTTATGATACTTTTAAATGGAAAGGTATAGACGGATCTGAAGTGCTTACCCACTTTATAACGACTCCTGAGCATTTTAATCCACGATATTATACGTATAATGGTTTAATTGATCCTTATACGATCAAAGGCATCTATGATAACTATTCTAATAAAGATTTAAACAATCATCTTTTAATTGCTTATGGATATGGTGATGGTGGTGGCGGTGTTACACGTGATATGTTAGAAAATATCAAAGCTATTCAAAAAATTCCAAGCCTCCCTCATGTACAAACCCAACAAGCAAAAGATTATTTTCATGAGCTTCATCACATCGTTGAAGAAAATCCACGCAAGGGTTACATTCCTACTTGGGATGGTGAACTTTACCTAGAATTCCATCGTGGTACTTATACAAGCCAAGCTAGAAATAAAAAAGCAAATCGCCAAGTGGAATATGCTATGAAACATTTAGAATTACTTCTATCTCTTGCCAAACAACAAGGTAGTCCATATCCACAAGAGACATTGCTTTCATTATGGAAAGTCATTCTATGTCATCAATTCCATGATATTATTCCTGGTTCTTCTATTCATGAAGTCTATGAAGATTCCAAAATCAATTATCAAGGTGTTTTTGATCAAATCCATGAATTAAAACAACAAGCATTAAATACTTTAATCAATCATCGTCCAAAAAGTTATACTATATTCAATCCAACCAGTTTTAAACAGGCCTCATATATTGAGGTTCCAGAACAAGGTTCTTTTATAGATGGACAAGGGCATGTATTGGAAAGTCATCTATATCAAAATAAAACTTATCTTTATATTCCTGAAATAGATCCTCTTTCTTTTAAAAACATCTATTTAAAATCACAAGATACTTCACTATCAAAAGAGCTTATCACTATCCATGATCGTACAATAGATACTCCATTCTATCATGTAGAGTTAAATCCACAAGGACAGTTAGATATTTTATATGATAAAGAAGCTCAACGTGATATTCTTACACCTCATCAATTGGGTAATGTCTTCCAAATTTTTGAAGATAAACCTAGAGAGTTTGATGCC
>CANPGX010000003.1 GCA_947573745.1 uncultured Erysipelotrichaceae bacterium
AAACTCAGCACCAAAACGTGAAAAATTCTTTTGTCCTAAAAAAGCTTTAGGTTGATATAAAGTCAGATCCATACAAGGAATTTCTATACGAACATCCCCATAACGCAAATATAAACTATTTTCTTCTGGTACACCATCAAAACTCCATGCATAATTCTTCTCTTGAGGGTCTAAACCACAAACCTCTTTCATCCATTGTCCACCCCATACACCAGGATCAAAATAAGGAACTAATCTAAACGGTTGAGTAGTCATTTGTTTTAATCCTTCTCTTAAAGCTACCCCAGTGATCATTTTAGGGTCTTGTGCTGTATTGGTATCTAAAAGATAGTCAATATCTTCAAAAATGGACATTTTTCGCTTATCTGCTAAACGCCACTCTACAAAGAAGCCGCGTTTAATTTTCTTTAAGCTATCCTCATCTTCATTGTGTTGATAAACATTAGGCATGCCACGACGATAACGAAGTTGAATTTCCCAACGCGCCATATCACCATAAATCAAAAGGTCACCCATGGTAATCAATGAAGCCCCAACTCCATAAATCAAAGTTCTTTGTTGTAGATCTAAGCTCTCTTGAATAGCTTTTAATTTTTTTTGATCAACAAAGTCTTCCATTTTTCCATAACACATGGTTCCCCTTACACGATCTTCCGTTAAATAAGGAGCCATCAGAAAATTGAGTATTTTATTTTCATAAAAGATGTCTTGACTTAAAATGATACGCTCTGGTTGAAAAACTTCTATCATTAAATCAAGTGCTTCATTCTCTACACCAGGATAACATTCTACAACGATCATCTTTTTATCTTGATGTCTCCGTAATTCAGGAACAATCTGTTCTTTTGAATAGGCTTGATGATCATATCCTACAATTTTTGTTTCTGGAAACTTATTATAATTCATCGTTATATCCTACCTTTTTTCAAATATTAATGTTTCTTGACGTTTAAAAATACGATATCCAAATTCTCTTTGTTCGATGGCTTCATAGTCATGACCAGCTGTTGTTGGCCAACATGCCCCTACTTTTAAAGGTACTTTTCCTGTATTGACCAAACGATGTGCGACATGCCCATCAATATGATGTAAGGAACCTTTAAAGACTTTTTGCGCATACGTATGTCCATCCTCATCCATCAATAAAAGAAGTCCTTCTCCTTCAATTCCAAAATAAAACTCTGCACAATCTCTATCCACATGAAAATGTCCTTTGGTCATATTACATTCATCATGGATATACAGAGGTTCAAGAATAGTCAAGCCCCATTGCAAGTTACCTTTCACATGTTCATCTTGTTGAGTATAAGAATAAACCGTATAAACAACAGGATCTCCTTCTATATTGGCATTTTCATATAAATAAGCAACCTCATGAAAATATTTTTTTGCACATATCACATCTTTTCCTTCAATCACGCCATGCTCAATATCATGGATGGCTTTTGGATCAAAAATTTCCATTGTTTTTCCTCCTATGGTTCGAAATTTTCCCACAATGACTTCGCTATTTGTGGTGAAGAGACAAATAAGAAACGATCAGGATCCTCTATAAATTGTTGATAAATAGACTTTCCTGGTTCAATTTTAAATTCTGGATAATGCCTTGCTTCTTTGATGATTAGTGAATTTTCTTGATAAGCTGGATTAGCAACGAACTTGATGCGATCTTCCTCTACAACAGGAAACCACGCAATCCCATGATGGGCTCGTACATCCTCATAATCAAAGCCATAGTCACGCACACACCACGCCCCAAAAGTTAAGTTTTCATGAATGTTCCCGACAATGGTTGCATGTGCCCATCTTGGTGGCACAATAACGACATCGCCTTTTTTGGCATGGATCGCAAAACAACGTCCGGGATCATCTTTGGCTGTTTCTTGCATATAGATATAGGCTTCACCAGACCATATTTCATAGACCTCACATGTAGAATCATGACAAGAAGGAGATATCGCATGAATATGTCCTTGTGAACGAACGGGTTCTTTGCCTAAAGTACCCTTGGCATAAGTGACAACCCCATATAAAAGATGTCGATCGATCATCTTCTTTTTATCTTGCTGCCTTCCTACATCCATCGCTATAGAGTAAACGATATCTGGTCCTTGACACGTAGGATCAATCAATGAAGCACGAATATCATCTAAACGTCGATTTTCTACAGAAGGTCCAAAAACATCTTTTCCATATACAAAACCTAAAGGTTCATACATAGGAATAATTTCAAATCCTGGATCAAAAGTCATCATCTTATCACTCCCCTTTTTATTTAGAATCAATATTCAATTGATAATCCTTTGCAACATATTTTGAATAGGTATACTCTATCGGATAATCCCCACAATAGCCTCTTCTACAACGGTTCATTAAAGCTTCTACTTGACTCACTCCAAAAAGTTTTTTTTCTTTTGCATTCATTAATGAAGCAGTGATAGTCTCTTGGACACGGTTAATGGGATAACCGACTTCTTCTAACTTTTGATAAAGTGACGTTGAAAAGTCAGCAGTTTCACTAAAAGAAACGATTGGGTTCAAATAGGTTTCATAATATACAGCTACTTTTTGATCAACATAAGTATACCGAACAAGCTTAAGGACACATGCATGTCTATCCAAGCCAAAGAAATAAGCCACATCAACCGGAGGGACTTCTTTGCTGACACTGATGACACGACGATCTTTGGTCTGATTTTTCTCTTCAACACCTTTAAAAGAAGAAACAAAAGTCGTTCCTAATAAATCTCTTTTTTTAAGCACTCTAGTTCCCTTTCCACGTTGTCGAATGATCAAACCTTCGTTCATCAATTTATCCATCGCTTGTCGTACAGTCACACGAGAAACATCATAAGTCTCCATGAGAAGCCTATCTCCTGGCAATGAATCTCCTTCTTGATAAGTACCATCTAAGATCTTAGAGGATAAAATATCATAGAGTTGGCTCCATAAAGGTTTCTGTCCACTTTCATAATTTAATTTCACCATTTCACCACCAAATGTTATAACATTATAACTATATAATACCACGTCTATCAAAGATGTCAATATAAGCCTTTGCCCCATTCAATAAGATAGACCATAAAAAAACAGATGTTGTTTGTAATAAAACATCTGTTCTTTATTTAAAAGAAAATAGAAGGCCATTGAATCATCCATAAAGCCGAAGCGATATATTGAATCAGATTGGCTACCACGATATAACGTGATATCTGATGCAACGTATCATAAGTATAATACTTTTTAGCTATTAGCCATTCAATCACCAGCACAAAGACTTCAAAGAAAGGTAGCCACATCATCATGGTCGAAAAAATACCAAAAGCACGACCAACAAAATAAATACCTATCACCAATATAATATTACTGATAGCATTGCTGGCAACAAAGGGATAAAGATTCTTTTTTTGAGCTAATTTAAAGAAAATCAAGCAGAGTCCTTCAATGATCAAACTAGACATCAAAAGAATCAAAAAAGGAATTGAAATATCGGTAATGGACATATCATCTTTCACGGTCATTGTTCTAGCATCTAAATAAAAGGTTTGTTGATAACTTGTTTTAGTGATCACATCACTGACTTGAATATTCAACGACTCATCCACGATGATGATCTTAAATTGTTCGGGAACACCTTCATATTCAAATTGATGTACAAAGATATCACCTTCTTGAACACCTTTGATATTGCCAATGACGATGCCTGAACCTCCACGAACATTCAAACAATGATAACCATCTTCATCATAATCTTTTAACACTTGAATCATCTTGGCGTCTTCATTTTGATAGTAATCTTCACTTGGTTCATAAACAATATCTTCATTGACCAATAAATCTAAATAATAGCCTTCCTTGGCATGAGAAACTTCAATGCGAATAGAGGGAAAATCATTTTGCGCCTGCACAGGATGACATAAACATATCATCATGACTAGACTCATCCATTTGATCCAACGTTTCATGTCCTTTCTCCTTTTGATTCATCTAAGATATAATTCACCAGATCATCAAGGGTGTGTAGTATTTTCTTAGGGTGTTCTTGAGTTAATTCTTCTAAACTACCATAACCATAAGAAACTGCTAAACTATCAATAGAAGCTTCTCTTGCACCGATGATATCGTGTTTTCTATCACCAATCATCACAACACTTTTTTTATCTTGTACAGAAAGTCTACGCATAACTTCTAGAATCACATCTTTTTTAGTGGGAAACTGACCGTCGAGACCACTACCTACAATATCATCAAAATAAGATGATAAATGATGTTCTTCTAAGATTTGTCTAGCAAAAACTTCTGGTTTTGATGTTGCTACAGCGAGGTGTTTTTGATGTTTTTTTAAGATTTGTAACATATTTTCAATTTCGGGATATAAATGTTGTTCATGAATACCTAATTTTTGATAACGTTCACGATATTTTTCTAAAGCTTCTTTTGCCTGTTGTTGATTTAACCCATGATATTCCATAAAAGCAGGAATCAAAGGTGGTCCAATATAAAGCAAAAGATCATCTAGGTGTTCTACCTCTATGCCAAAATGATGTAAAGCATAGGCGACGCTTCGTGTAATTCCTTCTTTAGGATCAATTAATGTCCCATCTAAATCAAATAAAATCGTTGAATACATAAATACCTCCCTAACGATGTGTTTCTAACCACGGTAAAGCAAAATCACAAAGTGCTTTCAGCGACATATAACGACATGTTGCCAATCCCACCTTACCCATATGGACAAGTCCTGTTTTTTCATAATCTCTTCCTAAGGCTATAAAATCATGATCATCATAATCGACTTCTTCAAAAGTCACCCATTGACGTTTTCCATCTTTAAACATACTTGATCCTTGTTGCACACAAGGGACATGTCGTTGCTTTGTTTCACTTAAATGAATGGCTGTACAATGATCAAAATCAACACCTAAAAGCAGAATTTTCCCATCCATATGATAAAGATGATCCAAAGGGCTCCCTATTCCCAACCCCCAATTTAACGGTTGATTTTCTAAAATCATCTTGGCATCTTTACCCAAAGCAATAAAAGAATCTTGAGGATGATAAGAACGTAATGTCTCTGGATAAGACATCATCGCTTCAACAATTTTACCCATTTTACGCACGGGTGTCAGATGAACATCAAAAGGTGGCATATGTTCACGAATCATAGGATACCATGATGGTGGTACAGGAGGATTTTTCCAATAAGATGGCTCACTATTTTCACCTGTAAAAGCAGGCATCACTAAGGTTCCTGTTTCTCCTACCACTTCTCTTAAAGCTTCAACGACACTTATTTCTCGTCCACAGACCCATCCTAAGGATGATAATGAACTATGGACTAATAGCCGATCCCCTGATTGAATACCTAAATTTCTCAATTCTTGAATCATGCTTTCTTTCGTAACCAGACATTGGGTTAAAACGGCTTCATGTTCACTCATGATATATCATCTCCTTTTTGAATGACAGGTAAGATCACCGTCATTTTTGTACCTATATTTTCCTCACTTGTTAAATGGATCGTGCCATTATAATAATGAACAATATGTTTGACGATAGACAATCCTAGTCCTGTTCCTCCCACTTTCTTTGATCGTCCTTTATCCACGCGATAAAAGCGTTCAAAAATATGTGATTGATCTTTTAAAGGAATTCCTAGACCATCATCCTCTATACTTAATATAAAAGATTGATCTTTAACATAGGCATCCATATAAACATTGCCTTCTTCATGATTATATTTAATCGCATTAGCCAATAAATTATGCACTAAACTACGTAAATGATCTCTTGACATCCATACATGGATGCTTTGTTCACATTGCCAGTGAAGTGTCACACGATGTTGGTGAGCCAAAGTTTGGAAATCATCCACTGTTTCTTTTAAAAATAAATAGCATCCAATATCTTCTAAAGTAACCTTGACATCTTTAGCCTCCAACTGTGAGATCATTAAAATATCTCTAATAAGATGTGACATATTTTTTGTTTCTTTTTTTAGATGTTGTAAAGCTTCTTTTCTTAAACTTTCATCTTCTAATAAACCATTTTCTAAGAGTTCAGCATAGCCTTGAATCGATGTTAGTGGGGTCTTTAATTCATGAGACGCATTCGCAAAAAAGGTCTGTCTGATCTTTTTTTCTCTTTCTAACTGGGCGATATAGGAAGCTAAACTTTGCGACAAGGAGCGTGTTGCTTGCGTGATTCTTTGCAGTTCTTCATAAGAATAAGTTTTAAAATCTAAATCATAAACATGTTGTTCTAACTTGATCATTTCATCGGCAATTTCATTTAAAGGTTGTGAAATAGAACGGGCAAAACGTCTTGATAAGATCCAAGCAATCGCTAAAGCCATCGCTCCGCTTAACAAAACACTTGGAACCAGTTGCCAATGATAATTTCTTAATGTTAAACGTGGTAAACCTAAGCGTACAACAATGCTTAGATCCTGATCATAATATGTAAAATAAAGCATGGTTTGTTCCATCGATGCAGAATAACGTTGTGTATATCCTTGTCCTAGTTTTAAGGCATGTTGGACCTCTTGACAATCTTCTTCTACAATATCGCTAGGATCATATATAGAATCCATGAGAATATCCCCGGACAAATCAAAAATCGTTAAACGAATATCATCTTGTTGCCATGTTTCTTTTAAATACTGCCATCCTTGATGAGTGATATCTTGATGAACTTGTGACATTAAAATCTGCATATCTTTTTTCGTGATCGATAAAATAACATGGTCCATAGCCTGATAGAAAAAAAGACTGCATAACAAAAGTGCAGTCATAAGCACGGTCATAAAATAGCCTAAAATTGATTTTCTCATGCTTCAATCTCCTCAAAAATAAAGCGATAACCTACACTTCTAATTGTCTTGATATGTTTAGCATAGGTTTCTCCTAATTTTTTCCTCAAACTTTTAATATGCATATCTAACGTACGACTTTCTCCTTCATAGTCATATCCCCAAATCTGATGCAACAATTCTTCTCTTAAAACCACTTTATGATCATGCTTCATCAAATAAACCAGTAACTCATATTCCTTATAAGTTAAGGCAAGCGGTTGACCTGAAAGACTGACTTCACGCTTTCCTTCATCAATGATCAAATCTTTAAAAGAAAGAATATGTTCTTCTTTCATCTGACTTCGTCTTAATAATGATCGTACACGAGCAGATAATTCTAAGATACTAAAAGGCTTTGTCATATAATCATCGCTACCATTGTCTAATCCTAGAACTTTATCATATTCACCATCTTTAGCTGTTAAAAACATGATGGGTAATGTTTTAAAACGTGGTATTTGACGTACTTTTCTTACCACTTCTAAACCATCGATACCAGGCAACATCCAATCGACAATCAGCATATCGGGTTTCTCATTTTCTAAGTCATGTAATGCTTCTTCTCCCCGTTCATAAGCCAACATATCATAACCAAAATGTGTCAAAGCCATACAAATAAGGTTACGAATACTTTCATCATCCTCAATAATACAAATCTTACTCATACACTCACCTACTTGCATTTATTATATAAATAAATAAAGCGCACGTCAAACTAGATTGAATAACGTGCGTATTTAGCGACATTCCATGCATGATCTGAAATTCTTTCATAACTAGCAAAAGCATCTAATAAAATCACATAGCTCTCCATCTCTTGTTCACTAATAGAACGATGAAGATATTTATAACGATATTCACTTTCAAGATCATCGATAATTCTTTCATGACGATGACTTTCATTCATCAATGAATAATCTTGATGAATCATGGCATCTAAAGCTAAAGCTAATGTTTCTGTAGCTTCTTTCGATAAAGTGCTTAGTTCTTCTTTAGCCCCTATAGAGAAGTTCATATTTTTATGGGCCATACGTTCCCCAGCAGTGGCCAAACCACGACATAAATTAGCAATACGCTCTAAATCTACAAGAGCGTTCGCTAAGTTTTTGATCATGACCTCTTGTGAAACACTTAAAGATAAAGCATTCATCTCTACGATATAACGCGCGCAATCATCTTTAATTTGTTTGACAAGCACTTGATTATCTTTAATTTTTTCGATCTTCTGATCATCTTGTGAAACCAAAGCACGATGACTGATTTCAAGACTTTCAATAACATAAGAAGCCATACGAACCACTTCGTCTTTTAAAGTTTCAATCGCAAAAGCAGGTGAACCGACCAAGACACGGTTATCTAAGTGAGCTGTATATTCTTGTTCTTCTTCTTTTTCTTCTGTTTCCTTCACTAATAAACCTGATAAATCAACCAATTTAGAGGCAAATGGGAATAATAAGCATGTGTTAGCCACATTAAAACATGAATGGAAAATAGAAATTTGCACACTACTGATAGGTGCTAAAGCTAAAGCACGATTAAATATCGTAAAATAAGCATAAGCTAAACAACCAAAGAAAACAGCACCAATGACGTTAAACATCAAATGAATCACGGCAGCACGTTTCGCTGTACGATTAGCCCCAATACTTGAAATCATGGCCGTCACACAACTACCAATATTTTGGCCCATGGCAATAAAGACAGCTGAATTCCAATTCACCACACCATTCATCGCTAAAGTCTGTAAGATACCGACAGAGGCACTGGAACTTTGCATGATGGCTGTCACAACAAGCCCAACCAGCATAGCAAGAATAGGACTTTTTCCTAACATTTGAAAGGCTTGATAAAAAATAGGGGCATCTTTAAATGGTTCAATCGCACTAGACATAAATCCTAATCCCATAAATAAGGCACCAAAACCTAAAATGATCTCTCCGACATTTCTTTTCTTTTCTCCTTTACAAAAAACAAAAAGAAAAGCACCGATACCTAATAATAATGGCGCAATAAATTCTGGACTTAAAACATTGCCCCACTCACTTAAAGAAACTAACCATGATGTCATTGTCGTTCCAATATTAGCTCCCATGATCACACCACAGGCTTGATTCAATGTAATGATCCCGGCATTGACAAAACCGACCACCATGACTGTAGTTGCCCCAGAACTTTGAATGATGGCTGTTACCAAGGCCCCAACAATCGTTCCTTTTAAAGGGGTCTTTGTCAAAATACCCATCAGTTTCTTGAGCTGATCACCAGCAGATTTTTGCAAACCATCACCCATGATATTCATTCCATAGAGAAATAGTCCAATACCCCCAATGAAGGTAAACAGGACACCTAATTCTTCAATTCCCATGTTTTATTCCTCCAACATCTAAACTTTATTTCTATTTTAAAATGTAAAAGTAAAATTCCCAATCACTTTTTGTAAAATTTATGTAAAATGATAGCTAGATTTCTTTTTTCATGATGATCAGATCTTGATCCATTTGATATCCTGCTTTTTCATAAAAGGTTTTAAGACCATGATGAGTCCATAATAAAATCCCTTCAACATGTTGCTTCTTCAGTGATTCTTCTAATAAGTTCAATATCTTTTGACCATAACCAAGATGTTGAAAAGAAGAACAAACACATAACTCTTTAATCCAAAACAACATACCATCATAGCAAACATCTAAACACCCCATCACAAAACCAATAAGCTCATCATCATAAACCTTATATCCTATAAAGCCAGCACTATGATAGAGCATTTGCAAATGTTGATAACTTGATGTTTGATTCCAAGGTTCTTTCCACGGTTCTTGTTGAAAGACTTCTTGAAAAATATCTGATAAAAACAAAAGATCTTCTTCCTTAATTTTTTCTAATCTCATCTGCATTCCCCTTAATTCGTGGTAATTTCCAATGATGTTGTCGCGCCTGTAAACGAATGCCCGTAATAAACAAAATAGCTAATGGTCCTGCAAAAGCAACTTCAAAATTCAAGCGTAAAACGACATAAAGATAAGCCCCTAACAAAGCCGCTACAGCATAAATTCTTTTATAAAAAACAGATGGAATCTGACCAGCTAAAATATCTCGCAAAATGCCGCCACCTACACCCGTGATAAAACCAATAAAGACACATAAAAATAGATGATCTTGATACTGCATGGTCAAAGCCATATCCACGCCCACCACAACAAAGGCACCTAATCCAATCGCATCACTGACATTCAACAAAGCATCCATTTTTTCCATATACTGATGAAATCTTTTTTGGAAATAAGCGTAAATAAAAATAAAAAATGATGTGATCGTCGCTACCCACACATAAAGCGTGTTTTCAAACAACATCGGCGGATGGATGCCTAAAAAAATATCTCTTAACATACCGCCCCCTACTGCTGTCGTCACTCCTAAAAAAACAACCCCAAATAGGTCCATTTTTCTTTCAATGGCTATTGTAGAACCCGATATTGCAAATGCAATCGTCCCTAATAATTCTATCAAAAACATATCATCATCACCTTATTTCATAGGCATTATAGCACATAAATCATTCTATTTCCTATAAATTTTAGACCAACTTCAACTGAATTTAAAAACGTGGTCTTCCTACTGTATCGGTTGTATTGATTGAAAGATTTGGAAAAATATGGTAGAATTTGAAAACAATGAAAGTAGGTGTCCCTATGAAACGACAATATTTGCAACAAGATGTTTATAGTGCTCTACAAGAAAGATTACACTTTATCTTTGAAGAGTTCGAAAATATTTATGTTTCTTTTTCTGGTGGTAAAGATAGTGGACTACTTCTTAATCTTGTCCTAGATTATCAGAAAAAATATTATCCAGAAAAGAAAATTGGTGTTTTTCATCAAGATTTTGAAGCTCAATACACTTTGACAACTGAATATATAGAAAGAACATGTGAACGTATCAAAAACGATGTAGACCGATATTGGGTGTGTTTACCTATGGCGACACGAACAGCTTTAAGTAGTTATCAAATGTATTGGTATCCTTGGGATGACACTAAACAAGAATTATGGGTCAGACCGATGCCAAACAAAAGTTATGTGATCAACATCGATAATAATCCTATGACAACATATCATTATAGAATGCATCAAGAAGACCTCGCTAAGCAATTTGGACGTTGGTATCGAGAATCTCATGAAAATAAAAAAACGATCTGTCTTTTAGGTATTCGTGCTGATGAATCATTACAACGTTATAGTGGTTTCCTCAATAAAAAACATGGATATCATGGAGAATGCTGGATTTCTCAGCAATTCAAAAATGTTTGGTGTGCTTCACCCCTTTATGATTGGAGCATTAATGATGTATGGCATGCCAATTATCTTTTTAATTACGATTACAATCATTTATATGATCTTTACTACAAAGCCGGACTCACTGTTTCCCAAATGCGCGTCGCTTCTCCTTTTAATGACTACTCAAAAGATTCTTTAAATCTTTATCGTGTCATTGATCCTGAAATATGGGTGAAATTAGTTGGGCGTGTTCAAGGCGCTAACTTTGCAAGCATCTATGGCAAAACCAAAGCCATGGGGTATCGTCAAATTTTTCTTCCTGAAGGCCATACTTGGAAATCTTACACTAAATTTCTTTTAGATACCCTACCTACAAGAATGCGTAATAATTATATCAAAAAATTTAATACTTCCATTCACTTTTGGCATGAAATAGGTGGTGGCTTAGATGAAGAAACTATTCAAGAATTAGAAGAACATGGCTATAAGATTCAACGTAATGGTGTATCCAATTACACGTTATCTAAAAAATCACGTATTATTTTTTTAGATAAGATACCCGATCATACAGATGATATCAAATCTACAAAAGATATCCCTAGTTGGAAAAGAATGTGTTATTGCATTTTAAAAAACGATCATATTTGTCGTTTTATGGGATTTGGGCTCAGTCGTCAACAACAAAGACGTATTGATATCATTCGTAAAAAATATAAAACTGTAGAGGAGTTAAACTATGACCTTTAAAAGTCCAACTTACAACATCAAGGCTGTTCCAATAGAAAAAATCAAACCTAATACCTACAATCCTAACGCTGTGGCGCCACCTGAAATGAAGCTTCTTTATGAAAGCATCAAAGCGGATGGGTATACGATGCCCATTGTCTGTTACTATCACAAAGCCAAAGATCAATACATTATTGTCGATGGTTTTCATCGTTATCGAACGATGTTAGAACATGAAGATATCTATGAACGCGAAGGGGGTAAGTTACCTGTCTCTATTATTGAAAAACCCCTTGATCAACGCATGGCTAGTACAATTCGTCATAATCGTGCCCGTGGAAGTCACGATGTTGATTTAATGAGCAATATTGTTAAGGAACTCCATGAACTTGGACGTTCAGATGCTTGGATCTCTAAACATCTAGGTATGGATCGTGATGAGATATTACGATTGAAACAAATTACTGGACTGACAGCTTTATTTAAGGATATTAAATTTGGTCAAGCTTGGAAACCTATTGAAGATGAAATAGAAGAAGAAAAAGTAGGCGTTTAATCATTCGCCTACTTTTTAATTTTACCTTTCATTTTATAGTAACCTTATAACTTTCTAGATTGTTTATCACAATCCACGATTTTTGAACATTTCTGCTATTTCTTCTGCAGTTTCTTGCATTCCTCTTTGGAACCATACCTCAATCCAACCATATAACGTATAAGCTGCATAAGCCCTTGCATAGGCTTCTTCTTTGGAATGTTCTAATTTTGGACCGCAAAAATCAATGATCGTATCTTTTAAAAGGTAAATAAGATGCCTTTTATTTAATAAATTGTAAAAGCTATGATGATGCTCAAAATGAGTAAATATAAGATAAAGTAACTCACTTAATGGTCTGTTTTCTTTTTTTTCTATCTCTTCTGCCAGTTCCTTAAATAATTCATCAATATGTAATTTAAGAATGGCCTCTTTACTTGTAAAATTTCTATAAAATGAGGCTCTACCAATCTCTGCAAAGTGGCATAATTCGCTAATCGATATATCTTCAATAGACTTATCTTGTAGTAACTTCAAAAGAGCTTCCGTTATATGTTCAATGACATAAGTATTTCTACCCTCATTGCTCATGGGTGATACATTTTTTGAATTTTGTCTCATTTTTCTATCTCCTATTGACATATGATTGAATTTTATTGATAATACATTTGTATCGGCGATACATTTGTCCACAATATTCTAACACATTCAAAATGAAATATCAATAAGCAAGAAATAGAAAGGAGTAGAACAATGACACTTACACAAAAACGATGGGCGATATTATTATTCATCGCTCTAGTAGGCTTTATTTTAGGAAGATTAGCGATTCGTGGTTTGATGAATTTTTTGATTGGCGGAACGTTATTTGGAGGTAACCTTTTATGAAATCCAAAAAGGAAAGGAATAAAAATATGTTTGTATGGATTTATATAGCAACATTTATCATTGCTTTTGGAATAGGGGCTATCTCAAAGGTAGCTATTAAACCTGAATGGGCTAAAAAATATTCACTAACATGGAGCGATGAATTAGGAACACTTTATAAAGATATTGCTTATGGTCAAGGAGAAGCTAATAAATTTGATTTATATTTACCTAAAGATCATACTAAAGAAAATTATGGTTTAGTCGTTTATCTTCATGCTGGTGGATTTACCCAAGGGGATAAATCTGATGATGAATCTATGCTTTCATGGCTTTGTTCCAAAGGCTATGTTGCTGTAGGTATCAACTATACTTTAAGAAATGAAACAAATGAAAAATCAGTTTTATCTCAATCCATGGAAATTAAAGAAGCTATCCCAGAAGTTATTAAACATGCAGAAAAATATGGATATCATATCCATGAAATGGCTATTGCTGGCGGATCAGCAGGTCATGCACTCGCTATGATTTACGCTTATAGAGATGCCGATGTTGCACCAGTTCCTGTAAAATTAACATTTGGTGCCGTTGGACCATCAAGTTTTTATGTAGAAGATTGGGATATATATGGTTTTGATCAAGATACCAACGAAGCAAGAGAAGGTGCAGCTAACCTTTTTAGTATCATGGGTGATGTTGAATTAACTGCTGAGGAAATAAAAAATGGTTCCTATATTGAAAAGTTAAAGCCTATTTCAGCCATCATGTGGATCGATGAAAATACAGTTCCAAGTGTCATCGCCTATGGCAAATATGACAAAGTACAGCCATTTAAAGGTTCACAAAGATTACGAGAAACCTTAAAAAAATATCATATTGATTACAAATATTTTGAATGTTCTCACTCAGGTCATGGATTACAAAATGACAATAAGATATACAAAGAATGGTTGGAAGCCGTTGAAGCATATTTAGATAAATATATGCCTGTCAGTCAATAAAAATATGATTTGAATATCAAGGAGAAATCATAATGAAAAAAGTTTTAATTATCATAGGATGTATCTTATTGATCATCATCCTTGCTATCATGATATTACTATTTTACATGTCTAAAGTACCAGCTGTGCCTACCGATTATACCGAAAAAGTCCCTACTGATGGTCAGTTAGAAGCAAAGTATCTAGCTATGGGCACTCACGAAGTGAGTTATTTTGAAAGTGCAAGTTTAAATTCATTTCAAAAATTTGAAATCTACTATCCTACAGATATTGCCCAAAATGGGCCTTTGCCTGTTGTCATCTTTGTCAATGGCACTGGTGTAAAAGGCTCAAAATATCCAGCTTTACAAAAGCATTTAGCCTCTTGGGGATTCATAACTATTGCTACTGAAGAAGAATATGCATGGAATGGATTTAGTGCCGAAATGTGTGTACGATACCTTAGTATGTTAAATGAATATAAGGAAGAGGGTAAAGAAAATATATTTTACAAAAAAATTGATTTAGAAAATATTGGTATTACTGGACACTCTCAAGGAGGTACTGGTGTCATCAATGCTATCACTGAACAAAGGCATGCAAATACTTATAGAGCGGCTGTTATCTTAAGTGGCGGAGGAAATAAAAAAGTATCGCAAGAAGTACTCATGTGGGATTTTGACGAAACAAACATTCATATACCTACCATGATCATGGCATCAACTGGAGATGCTGATATAGGGCTTGTAACTTTGGAAGATATGCAATCACTCTTTAGAAATATACCTGATGACGTTATCAAAGTGATGACCAGAAGAAAAGATATCGATCATGGAAAAATGCTTTATTATGGTGATGGATATGTGACAGCATGGTTTATGTGGCAACTACAAGAAAATCAAGAAGCATCAAAAGCATTTATAGATGAACATGCAGAAATCTTCAATAATCGCTTTTATCAAGATACCCAAGTGAACTTACCTACTCCATAAACTTTAAACTCTCAAAAAGACCTTTCCATCTATACAAAATAAAAACCACGCCTAAAGACGTGGTTTTCTCTGCGGCTATAAGCCTGTGTTACTTGCTCGCGTCTAAAGCCGCTGCTTTCTCTTCGTTCAAGCCATCGCTTTTGTCTCTCGCTCTCCCTCAAAGGGACTTTTTATTTCTCTTTCTTTCTCTTCTTTTCCTTTCCTTCTCTGTTTTCCTTTCCTTCAAATGGGTCCTTATACTCTTTCACACTTCATTTATCCATCATGATATCGTGTTGCTCCTGTTCTCTTATATATTTTGCGACTGTTGCATCATTCAGTCCTACTGTGCTCACATCATATCCTTCTGCCCAGAAATGCCTATTCCCATATTTATATTTCAAGTTCGCATGTCTATCATAGATCATTAATGCTGACTTCCCTTTCAGATATCCCATAAACGCTGATACACTTTTCTTTGGCGGTATCATTACTAACATGTGGACATGATCTTCCATCAAATGTCCTTCTATGATCTCTACTCCTTGATATCGACATAACGTTCTTAATATTTCCCCTATATCTTTTCTTAGTTGATTATAGATGACTTTTCGTCTATACTTTGGTGTGAAGACGATGTGATACTTGCACATCCACTTCGTATGTGCCAAAGAGTTTGCTTTTTGTGCCATATTTTGATCACCTTTCCTTTTCTTTTTAATGATAGCTTGAACAACTTCATTATAACGGAAAGGTGATATCTTGGTATAACCCTTTTATTGCTCCACGTGCATAGCACGTGGTTTTATGTTTCGCATGCTTTCGTATGCTCAACTGACTTAAGTCTTTTTGTTCAAACTTTGTTTGAACATTAAATAAAAAAATCGTCACTTCATTGATAGAATGACGATTTTTTTAACTTTGTCCATGATTCAGTTTATTCCTGATAAACCTTTTCATCTAAAGATCCTTCTGATTTAGCTACGATCAAAGCTGTTGAAGAATCACCCACGACATTTAAAGCTGTCACTAACATCTCAATAGGACGGTTAATAGAAAGAATGATAGAATAAGCTAATAAAGCAGTATCATTTACATACCCCATTCCTGTCAAGATCGTAAACAAAATCACAGCTCCTGCACCTGGCGCAGCTGGTGTTCCAATAGAAGCAATTAATGCTAAGACACCAATAACGATGATACTGGTAAAGGTAATATCATAACCTGCACTGGCTGCTACAAAGATGGAAGCAATGACTTGCATGATAGCAGTCCCATCCATATTAACCGTTGATCCTAAAGGTAATACAAAGGATGAAATTTCTTCGCTCACACCTAGATCCTTTGTGGTTGTTTCTAGATTCATTGGCAATGTTGCTGCTGAAGATGATGTAGAAAAACCAAAAACAGCCACTTTTGTGATTTTCTTAATGAATGGTCTAGGGTCTAACTTGCCTAAAAGTTTCACATAAGAACCATATCCAATCACAAGATAAAGTAATAATAAAACCACTGTCGTAACGACATAAACCAAAGCTGGTTTTAAATAACTAATACCATAAACGGCAAAGGTACGTGTTAATAAAACAAAGATCGCTAATGGAGCAAATTTATTCACCACATATGATAAGAAAATCGTAATAACCTGTTGTACCTCTGATAATAATTTTTTAATAGCTTCCCCATGTGTCTCTAATTGGTTCATCGCTAAACCTAAGACTACAGCTACAAAAACAACGCTTAATATACGCCCATTTGTTGAAAATGCTGATAAAATATTATTAGGAATAATATTTAAGATAATTAATAATGGATTACTTCCGGTACTTCCTGTGCTCACCGTAATATCCGTACCACTGACTGCATTAAATGCACCCATATGATAAACGCTCATCCCCACTATACCAGCAATCAATAAAGCTACTGTTGTTGTCAATAAGAAAATTCCTAAAGTTTTATAAGAAATTCTTCCAAGTTTTTTTGTATCCGTAATGGAACTCACTGCTAAAGCAATTGAGACAAAAACCATAGGCACAATAATAATTTGCAATGCATTTACAAATAACTGTCCGATAAGATAGAATAATCCCAGTGCTTGCGTAGCCCCTTCTGCTGTAATATCTTGGAATAAATATTGATTGACTTTAGCCCAAGTAGTAGCATCTAAAACATTTTCTCTCAACAAAATACATAAGATTCCACAGCCTAAACCCAAAAGCATCGATATCAGCATCTTCACAGCTAAACTATTTAACTTATTTTTCATTTTCCTCCCCCTTTTCTTTCCAGTTTGATATTATACTCAAAAAAGACATGGAAATAAAGAAAAAAATACAAAATTCTACAATTTATGTTATCATGAAAAGGGTGATAAAATGGACACAAAAACGTTGCAAATCTTGCTTAGACAAATACAAGAAAAACCTTCTTCAATACAAGATGTGGATCCATCACTTTTCTCTTGTCCAAATTTCATGTTAGAAGCACTTCGTATAGAACCACGTCTTATTCTTTATGCTTCTTTAGAACTTTGTCTCGATGAAGACTTTAAAAGACAAGCATTAGCCATCGATCCCCATATTGAAAAATATTTTAAAACCAAAAAGAAGTTATCACAAACCCATGACTTTTAATCAAGGCATTTGGGATAACTTCTTTTTTTATAAAAATAAAAAAAAGGTCCTATGAGGACACTTCTTCACTTTCAGTATATTTGGCTTGATAGATGTCTTCTGTATCTTCTAACGTCACAAGTTCTTTTAATTCTGGTAATTCTTCTAAAGTGGCTAAATGGAAAGCATCCATGAACTCGTCTGTCGTTCCATAAAGAATAGGCATACCGGGTGTTTCTTCCCGTCCTACTTCTTTGATAAGGGCTTTGGCTAATAAACGACGAATCATATTATCACAGCCAACACCACGGATTTCTTCAATCTGTGTACGCGTCACAGGTTGCCGATAAGCAATGATTGCTAATGTTTCTAAAGCGGCATTAGATAAGGTGGCTTCATTTTGTTCCACCATCCGTTCATAATAACGTTTATGTTTAGCTTTAGTGGATAATTTATAATGACCACCAAAATTAACAATTTGTAATCCTGTAGCATGATGTTGATAACGATCAATTAAATCCTCCAATAAAGTTTCACAGGTTTTTTTCTCAATCATTAAGATCTTTGCGATTTCTTTACTTGTCAAGCCATCATCACCACAAAGAAACAACATACCTTCAATGACCTCAATATATTCTTCTTTTAATGTTTCTTCCATTCAATGACCTCCAAATAAATTTCATCTAAATAATGATCCTGCTGAATCGTCACTTCTTTTTTATTCACTAAATCTAAAACCGATAAAAAGGTTACAATAAAGAAATTTTTCCCCTCTCTATCAAAGAGTTCTTCTAACTTAATTTTTCTATGTGGATGAAGTTTAAAGAATTGACGAATCTCCTCACTTCTTTCATCAATGGATATCTCCTGTCTAGCTAAAGACGTTTCCATAGGTTTTAACAAATGTTTTCTTTGATACATCTTTTGCATCGCTCTAATAAGATCATAAATTTCCAAGTTATCTGGGATTTGATGTGTTGTATCGATAACATATTCATTCATAGAACTAGGAATGCGTAGATGGATTTCTTTTCTTTTTTCATAAGCTTCTTTAAAATCTTCCAAGACATCCTTATATTTTTTATATTCTATTAAACGGCGAATCAATTGTTCGCGAGGATCTTCTTCATAATTTTCCTCAATTTCTACTTTTTCTTTAGGCAATAAGAGTTTACTCTTTAATTCGATTAAATAACTTGCCATCACAAGGTATTCACTAGCAACTTCTAAGTGGTAAGAAGAGACATGACGAATATAAGTTAAATATTGATCAGCAATACTCGCTAAATTTAAAGTTTCTAGATCCATTTCTTTTTCTTTGATCAAATGAAGCAGTAAATCAAGAGGCCCTTCAAAATCTTGTATTTTTATTTGATACGTCTCCATCTT
>CANPGX010000004.1 GCA_947573745.1 uncultured Erysipelotrichaceae bacterium
GTGAATAATTCAAAATATCCCCTATTTTCTTTATTTTTTTATGTGTAAAACATTGTGAATAAATTGTGCCTATTTATTTTCTAGTTTCTTTTTTATTCACATTTTACTATAATGTAGTTTGAAAGAAGGTGAAAAAATGAATGATTTATCTGCAATTTGGTCTGAATTTAAAGATTTATGTAAAAATGAGTTAATTCCAAGACAAATCATCGATCATATGACCTATGATACATTCATCGATCCTTCTTATTTGCAATCTTTAGAGAATAATAAAGCTATTATCATTACAAGCTCTGAGTTTCATAAAATGGCTTTAGACGGTTTAAAAGATCAATTTGAGATTTTATTACATAAAATTACTTCCCAAAATTATACTATTGAATTCTATTCTTCTGAAGGTTATCTTAAATTAAAAGATAAATATAAAAAAGAAGAAAATTTTGATTTAGAAATTATTGATCATTTAAATTCAAATTATACTTTTGATAATTTTGTTGTTGGATCAAGCAATCGTATTGCCCAAGCAGCTGCTAAAGGGGCTGCTTTAAACCCTGGAGAATCTTTTAATCCTTTATTTATTTACGGTAATTCAGGATTAGGGAAAACACACTTATTAAATTCCATTGGAAATTATGCTAAACAAAAATACCCAGATATGACGATTTTATGTACACCATGCAATACATTTATCAATGAATATGTAGATTCTATTAAAAATGGTGATATTGATTTATTTACATATAAGTATCATCATATTGATTTATTTTTAATTGATGATATTCAATTTCTAGCTGGAAAAGACAAGACAAGTGAAGTTTTTTTTCATATTTTCAATCATATGATCAATCATCATAAACAAATTGTTGTCACCAGTGATAAATTACCTAAAGAATTATCAGGATTAGAAAATCGTTTAATCAGTCGATTTAATTCCGGATTAAGTGTAGGTATTGATAATCTGGAATTTGAAACAGCTTTAGCCATTGTTAAAAAGAAAATGGAAGTTTATAATGTGAACGCTATTCCTATTGATGAAGATGTATTACATTTGATTGCTAATAAATTTTCTACAGATGTTCGTGAATTAGAAGGAAGTTTAAATACACTTTTATTTAATGCTATTATGCTTAATAAAAATCGTATTGATATGAATACAGCAATCGAAGCTTTTAAAGATAAGATCACTTTATCTAATTCACACGATAAATTAACCGCTAATGATATCAAAAAAGCTGTAGCTCACTATTATAACTTATCCTTGTCTCAACTCACTTCTAAAACAAGAACATCCAATATTGCTCTTGCAAGACATACTGCAATGTATCTTATTCGAGAACTTTTAGATATATCTTTTGTAGAAATAGGACATGAGTTTGGTGGAAGAGATCACTCTACAGTGATGAAAGCTTGTGATAAAGTCAAACAGTCACTCAAAAAAGATAAAAATTATCAAGTGGCCATCAAAGAACTTAAAAAAATATTACAAGAATAATTCTTCACAACAAGACACAATTCGTGCACATCAATAAATTTAAAAATAACTGTGTATGTAATACTATTTTTAGTTATTCACATTATTCACAGTATAATAATATTAATCTATTATTAAATATAAATAAAAAGGAGTAACTTATGAAATTTAAAATTAAAAGAATAGAATTATTAAACGCCTTAAATAAAGTCAATAAAGCTGTATCTAGTAAGAGCCCACTACCTATATTAACGGGAATTAAATTTGATCTTCAAGAAGATCAGCTAATTCTTACAGGTAGTGATGCTGATTTAACGATTCAAACAACGATTGATACCCAAGAAAATATCTTAGATGTAGAAGAAATAGGACAAGTTGTTTTAAATAGTCGTTACATTTCTGAAATTGTAAGAAAAATAGATAGTGATTTTATTACATTCAGTATCTTAGATGGTAGTCTTACACAAATTAAAGGAGAAAACAGTGAATTTAATTTAAATGGTTCTAAATCTATCGATTATCCAACTATAGATTTATCTAAAACTGGAACCCATTTAACACTACATTCTATGACTATCAAAGCATTTATAGAACAAACTATTTTTGCAACAAGTGATAAAGAAACTAGACCTATTCTAACAGGAGTTAATTTCAAAGCATCGGGACATCAAATGCAATGTATTGCAACGGATAGCTACCGCTTATCAAAAAAAGTTATCGACTTAATGCAAGAAGATGTTTCTTTTAATATTACGATTCCAGCTAAAAGCTTAAATGAAATATCAAAAATTATTGATAAAAATGAAGATGTTGATCTTTATATTTCTGATCGAAAAGTACTCTTTGTTTTTGATCATTTAGTCATTCAAACGCGTCTTATTGATGGTGCTTTCCCTGATACAAGTCGCTTAATTCCTACTGAATTTGCTCATAAACTGACTATTAATACAAGAGATATTTTAAACGCCATTGATAGAGCATCTTTATTTTCTTCAGAAATGAATAATATTATTAAATTAGAAATGGATGCAGATCATGTCTTGTTAACTTCATCTTCACAAGAAATAGGTTCTGTAGAAGAAGATTTAAGTTCTGGTTTTTATAAAGGACAACCTTTAAATATTTCTTTTAGTGCAAAATATGCTGCTAATGCCATTAGAGCAACACGTAGTCAAAAAATTGTGATTGAATTTACAGGAGAAATGAAACCATTTGTTCTTCATGATATGGAAGAATCTGATTTATTACAATTAGTTTTACCTGTAAGAACATATTAGAATCGGCTTAGGCCGATTTTTTTAGGAGACATAAAATGGAATTACCACGATCATTAAAAGATGCTCTCAAACAAGAATATGAGCAATATGAACAATCTTTAAAAAAAGAATCTATGCATATCAGTCAAAAATATCGTTTTAAAAAACGTGATGGTTCTTCTTTATTAAATCAAAAAGAAGAAGCTCTGGCATATGCTTTAACACGTATGCCTGCAACATATGGTGCTGTTTCATCGATTTTATCGCATTTATCACAACATGTTGATTTAAGTGATATACATTCTGTATTAGATATTGGAGCAGGAAGTGGTAGTGCTACTTTTGCATTAAATGAAATTTTAGCGATTGACTCTTTTATCTGTTTAGAAAAAGAAGATGTTATGAAATCAATAGGTATTCAATTGATGCAACATCAAGAGCAACTTATGAAAAAGACACAATGGCTATCTTTTGATATCACAAAAGATCCTTTGTTACAAAAGGCCGATTTAGTGATAGTATCTTATATGCTTAATGAACTTAAAGAAGAACAACAAATAGAATCATTAATGAAAATATGGGAAGCTACAGAGTATTTATTGGTGATCGTTGAACCTGCTACACCTAAACATTTTGAAAAAATGATGATATTTAGAACACAGCTTTTAAAAGAAGGAGCACATTTAGTAGCCCCTTGTCCTCATGAAAAAAAGTGTTTATTAGAAGATCAATGGTGTCATTTTACTGTACGTGTGGCTAGATCAAAAATTCATAAATCATTAAAACAAGCAGAAGTAGGTTATGAAGATGAAAAATTTACATATCTTGTTTTTAGTAAAGATCCAATGTCACCTGTTAGTTCAAGAATTTTAAGACATCCTATCATTGAAAATGGTAGAGTTTTATTAAAAATTTGTGATCAAGAGGGTATTCATGATACTTGGATCACAAGAAAGAATAAAGAACAATTTAAAAAAGCTAAAAAAAGTCATCAAGGAGATTCTTTTTAAAAAAATAAGCCAAACTATAAAAGAGGTGTTTTCATGAAAAAAATATATTTTTGGAATATGTTTATTTTTATGGTAACGGCCATTTATGCTTTATTGACAAAAACATCTTATGTGATGATTTTTGTTTCATGCTTATTACCCTTTATTATTTTTTATATCTTATATAAATTAAAAATAAAATTAACTTATTCCTTAAAAAATATCATTTTAATATTTATTTATTTTTCAAGTTTAGTAGGAAGTGGCCTTTATGGTTATAGGTTACCTTATTTTGATAAAATCATTCATTTTATGAGTGGTTTTCTTTTTACTGAAATAGGTTATATTCTATGGAAATATCATATGAAAGAGGAAAAACTTATGTTTTACTTTATCAATATGTTTAATGCCAGTATTGCTTTACTATGGGAATTTTATGAATATTTTTTATTTGTTTTTTTTAAATACGATGCCATAAAGCATCAAAGTGGGATTCATGATACTTTGACTGATATGTTATTGGCTTGTAGAGCCGGTCTTTTATTATCTAGTATATTATATGATTATAAGAGTAAGAAAAAGTCTCATTTTTTAATTTCTTTAGAGGAAGATTTTCGTCATTTAAATCAGTAGCTTTCTGGCTACTTTTTTATTTTTTCTTTAAATTTTGAATTCTAAGCGCTTTTTTTTAAAAGTATATAAAAAATATCTTTTTAAAAAATATTCAATATAGCTTTATTTATGGAATTTTTTTAAATTTCATGCTATAATAGATAGGCTTAAGGTCAGTTAAAAGGAGAGTATTATGAAGAAGATTAAAATTCGTGATGAATATATAACATTAGGTCAATTTTTAAAATTAGCTGATATTGTAAGTAGTGGTGTTGAGGGAAAAATGATGATTCTAGATGGTTTAGTTAAAGTTAATCAAGAAGTTGAAAAAAGAAGAGGTAAGAAACTTCATGTAGGAGATATTATTTCTGTGAATCATCAAGAATTTATCATTGAATGAAAATAGATCATCTATATTTATATCATTTTCGTAATTATGAAGAAATTGAATTGACTTTTCATCCAACAATCAATATTTTTATCGGTCATAATGCACAAGGAAAAACAAATCTATTAGAATCTATTTATTTACTCTCTTTAGCTAAGTCATTTAAAACGAATGTCATTAAAGATATGATTCATTTTGAAGATAATTATGCTAGAGTTTTAGCTTATGTTAGTGTTAATCAAAAAAGAAAAAAATTAGAATTTTTTCTTTCAAAAGAAGGTAAAAAAGCAAAAGTAGATCAAATAGAGATGACCAAAACAAGTGACTTTATAGGTATCTTAAATGCGGTTATTTTTACACCGGAAGATCTTTATTTAATTAAAGGTAGTCCTAAAGAAAGACGACATTTTTTAGATATTGAAATGAGTAAAATATATCCTATTTATTTATTTCATTTGAATCAATATTACAAATTATTAAAAGAGAGAAATCAATACTTAAAAATATTAAATCAAAGAAAACAAATCAATGATGATTATTTAGATATACTAGATGAGCAGATGGCCTCTTTACAAAAAGATATTATATTAAAAAGAATCAAATTTATTCATCAATTAAACAGTTATATTGAACAGACATACAAATCTATATCTTTATCACAAGAAAAAATTGAAATTAAATATAAAACTTTTGTACAAGAAGAATCTTATTTATATGAAGAAATCTTAAAACAATTTAAAGAAAATCATGAGAAAGATATTCGTTATCAAAATACACATGTTGGTATTCATCGTGATGATTTAATTTTTTTGTTAGATGGAAAAATGGCAGATGCTTTTGCTTCTCAAGGTCAACAACGTTCTATAGTTTTAGCTGTTAAAATAGCTTTATTAGATTTAATTAAAGAAAATATAGGAGAATATCCTATTTTGTTATTGGATGATGTTTTATCTGAGTTAGATGATATTCGAAAAAATCAGTTATTAAATTTAATAGACTCAAAAATACAAACATTTATGACAACAACATCCATTGATGGTTTAGAACATGATGTCATTAAAAAAGCAAATAAATACTGGATTGAAAAAGGAAGCGTGAAGGAGGATTATAAATGGACGAATTAAAAGTAGAACATAGTTATAATGAATCTGATATTCAAGTATTAGAAGGATTAGAAGCTGTTAGAAAAAGACCAGGAATGTATATTGGAACAACCTCAAGTCGTGGATTGCATCATTTAGTATGGGAAATTGTTGATAATTCCATTGACGAAGCTCTTGCTGGATACTGTACTGAAATTCAAGTTATTTTAGAAAAAGATGATGTTGTTAAAGTGGTAGATAATGGTCGTGGTATGCCTACTGGAATACATCCAAAGACAGGAAAATCTACAGTTGAAACTATTTTTACAGTTCTTCATGCAGGTGGAAAATTTGGTGGCGGCGGATATAAGGTATCTGGCGGTCTTCATGGTGTAGGGGCAAGTGTCGTCAACGCCCTATCGACTTGGTTAGAGGTTTATGTTGAAAGAGATGGACATCTTTATTTTCAACGTTTTGAACATGGTGGTAAGGCTACAGAAGATCTTAAAATTATAGGTTCATCTTTAAGAACGGGTTCTACGGTTGTTTTTAAAGCAGATCCAGAGATTTTTACTGAATCAACGACTTATGAGTATGATACGTTAAAAGAGCGTATTCGCCAATTAGCCTTTTTAAACAAGGGATTGAAAATTATATTAATTGATCATCGTTTAGAAGATGAAAGAAGAGATGAATTCCATTATGAAGGCGGTATTAAAGAATATGTTGCTTATTTAAATAAAAATAAGACAGCTATTCATGAAGATATTATTTATGTTGAAGATGTTCAAGATGAAATTAAAGTAGAAGTAGGTATGCAATATAATGATGGTTACCAACCTAATATTTATTCATTCTGTAATAATATTAATACGGTTGAAGGAGGAACGCATGAAGAAGGATTCCGTCTTGCTTTAACACGTGTAATTAATAATTATGCTAAAAATAATAATTATATTAAAAAAGATGATGAATCTTTATCTGGAGAAGATGTCAGAGAAGGATTAACAGCTATTATTTCAATTAAACATCCCGATCCTCAATATGAGGGACAAACAAAAACAAAATTAGGAAATGCGGAAGTAAGAAGAATTACAAGTAATATTTTAGCTGAATCTTTTGATAAGTTTTTATTAGAAAATCCAACAACAGCAAAAATTATTATTGAAAAAGCTTTAGTAGCTTCTCGTGCAAGAATGGCTGCTAAACGTGCTAGAGAGATGACACGTCGTAAAACAGCTTTAGAAGTGAATTCTTTACCAGGAAAGTTAGCAGATTGTACGTCAAAGGATCCAACAATTTCTGAAATTTTTATTGTCGAGGGGGATTCAGCAGGTGGTTCTGCTAAAATGGGAAGAGATAGAAATACACAAGCTATTCTTCCTTTAAGAGGTAAAATTTTAAATGTTGAAAAAGCAAGACTAGAAAGAATTTTAACCAATGCTGAGATTCGATCTATGATCACAGCCTTTGGTACGGGCATTGGGGATGAATTTGATATCCATAAATTAAGATATCATAAAATCGTTATTATGACCGATGCTGATGTTGATGGTGGTCATATTCGTATTTTGATGTTGACATTCTTATATCGTTATTTAAGACCTTTAATTGAACAAGGTTTTGTTTATGCTGCTCAGCCACCTCTTTATTTAGTTAAACATGGAAAAGATGAACATTATCTTTATAGTGATGAAGAATTAGATCATTTAAAGGAAAAAATGGGACCAGATGCACGTTACTCTATTCAACGTTATAAAGGTTTAGGGGAAATGAATGCAGAACAATTATGGGAAACAACGATGGATCCGGAACATCGTATCTTACTTCAAATTGATATGAGTGATGCGATTGAAGCTGATATGATCTTTGATATGTTAATGGGTGAAAAAGTTGAACCAAGACGTGATTTTATACAAGAAAATGCAAAATATGTTAAAAATCTGGATATTTAGAAAGGAGCAAAATCATGGAAGAACGTGGAATTAAGAAAGTAAAACTCATTAATGAAATGAAAAATTCTTTTATGGAATATGCTATGTCTGTCATTGTACAAAGAGCTTTGCCTGATGTACGTGATGGTATGAAACCAGTACAAAGACGTATTATTCATGGAATGAATGAGCTTGGGGCAACCAGTGATCGTCCTTATAAAAAATCAGCCCGTATTGTAGGGGAAGTTATGGGTAAATATCACCCACATGGTGATAGTTCAATTTATGAAGCCTTAGTACGTATGGCACAAGATTTTTCTTATCGTTATATGTTAGTAGATGGACATGGAAATTTTGGTTCTATTGATGGTGATGGTGCCGCTGCAATGCGTTATACTGAAGCAAGAATGTCAAAATTATCTATGGAACTTATACGTGATATCAATAAAGATACTATTAATTTTATTCCAAATTACGATGGAGAAGAAAAAGAACCTGAAGTTTTGCCTAGTCGTATTCCTAATTTGATGATTAATGGTTCTACGGGAATTGCTGTAGGTATGGCTACCAATATACCACCACATAATTTAGGTGAGGTTATTGATGCAATTATAGCGGTAAGTAAAAATAGAGATATTACGACCTTAGAGTTGATAGAAAACTATATACAAGGACCAGATTTTCCAACAGGTGCCTATATTTTAGGAAAGTCAGCGATTAAGCGTGCTTATGAGACGGGAAATGGATTAATTATCATGCGTGCAAAAACAGAGATTGTCGAAGCACATAATGGTAAAAAATCTATTATTGTCACTGAACTACCTTATCAGGTAAATAAAGCTAGAATGATTCAAAAAATGGCTGATTTAGTGAAAGAGAAAAAAATAGAAGGTATTACAGAAATTAGAGATGAATCTAATCGTGAAGGTATTCGTGTTGTGATAGAACTTCGTCGAGATGTTCAACCAGAAGTATTATTAAATCAACTTTATAAATTAACCGCATTACAAACAACCTTTGGGGTTAATTCTATAGCGCTTGTAAAGAATGAACCTAAAACATTAACTTTAAAAGAAATGATCTCTTATTATTTAAATCATCAAGAAGAGGTTATTCGTCGTCGTACAATGTTTGAATTAAGAAAAGCAGAGGATCGCGCTCATATCTTAGAGGGATTAAAAAAAGCATTAGATCATATTGATGAAGTAATTCAATTAATTCGTACGAGTAGAACAACTGAAATTATTCAACAAAGATTAATGGCAGAATTTGGTATGTCAGAACGTCAAGCTAAAGCTATTCGAGAAATGCAGTTACAACGTTTAGCAGGTTTGGAAAGAGAAAAAATCACTAATGAATTAAATCAATTATTAGAGTATATTTTAGATTTAAAAGATATTTTATCTAAAGAAGAAAGAATTTTAAAAATTATACAGCAAGAATTACTAGAAATTAAAGATAAATATGCAGATCCAAGAAGAACAGAAATTATTCAAGGTACCTTTGATTTAGAAGATGAAGATTTAATACCTGTAGAAGATATTATCATTTCTTTAACGACTAATGGATATATTAAACGTATGCCTGTAGATATGTATAAAACACAAAATCGTGGTGGAAAAGGTATTAAAGGCATGAGTACCAATGAGGATGATATTGTTGATCAGATGATTAATATGAAAACACATGATGATTTACTTTTCTTTACAAATTTAGGTAAAGTTTATCGTTTAAAAGGTTATAATATTCCTGAGTATGGTCGTACCGCAAAAGGATTACCTGTTGTTAATTTATTAAATTTGGATAAAGATGAGATTGTTAAATCTATGATCAGTATTGATCGTCAACAATTCATTGATCAAGAAAATATTGAAAGATATCTTATGTTTGTCACAAAACAAGGATTAGTTAAACGTGTAGATATTAAAGAATTTGAAAATATACGTCAAACAGGTAAAATATCTATTTCATTAAAAGATGTAGATGAATTAGTTTCTGTAAAGATGACTTATGGTGATGATGAGATTCTTGTTGCTGCATCTAATGGTAAATTAATTCGCTTTAAAGAAGAAAATGTAAGACCAATGGGTCGTACTGCGACTGGTGTACGCGGAATTAATGTCGATGGCAGTGAAGTTATTGGTATGACATCTAATCGAGAAGGACAATATATTTTAGTAGTTACTGAGAACGGATATGGAAAAATGTCTGATATTCAAGAATATCGTTTGTCTCATCGTGGTGGTAAAGGTGTTAAAACAGTCAATACAACACAAAGAAACGGAAAGCTGGTTGCTTTAAGAGCAGTTCAAGGAAATGAAGACTTATTGATTATCACGAATGATGGTATTATTATTCGTTTGCCTATGGAACAAGTATCAACAACGGGAAGAAATGCTCAAGGGGTTAGATTGATTCGTGTCAATGATGGAAGCAAGGTTTCTACTGTAGAAATCGTAGAAAAATTAGAGGAAAAAGCTGAAGAGGATAACTCACCTTCTTTTTCCTAATAAAAATATAGAAAGGAACGATAAAGTATATGAGTGAATGTAATCATCAATGTGAAACATGTCAAGAAAATTGTGCTGAAAGAGATCCTAAAAGTTTCTTAGAAAAACCACATCCTTCTGCAAAAATTAAAAAGGTTATTGGTGTTGTCAGTGGTAAGGGTGGTGTAGGAAAGTCTCTGGTTACATCTTTATTGGCTGTTGAAGCAAGAAGAGAAAACTATCAATCAGCTATTTTAGATGCCGATATTACGGGTCCATCAATTCCAAAAATGTTTGGTTTAAAAGATAGAGCTGTAGGAAATGAATCAGGGATTTATCCAGTATTGACAAGAACAGGAATTAAAGTCATCTCTCTTAATTTATTGATTGAGAATGAAACAGATCCTGTTGTATGGAGAGGTCCTGTTATTGCTGGTGCGGTTAAACAATTCTGGACAGATGTCATTTGGGAAGATGTTGATTTTATGTTTGTAGATATGCCTCCTGGTACTGGAGATGTCCCTTTAACTGTTTATCAATCTCTACCTATTGATGGAATTGTTATTGTAACATCACCACAAGAATTAGTATCTATGATTGTAGAAAAAGCTGTTAATATGGCCAGCATGATGAATATTCCAATCTTGGGTATTGTGGAAAATATGAGTTATGTTGAATGTCCTGATTGTCAACATCATATCCATGTTTTTGGAGATAGTCATATTGAATCTATAGCGCAAAGTCATCAATTAGATGTGATTGGTAAAATCCCATTACAAGAACAATTAGCTTCTTTATGTGATCAAGGAAATATTGAAGTTTATCATGGTGATTGGTTAGATTCAGTCAAGGATATTTTTAATAGAATGATGAAAGATTAGAGGCTTAGGCTTCTAATTTTTTTATTGAAGTTATTTATCCTTTATAGTATAATCTTGTTAAATCGAGGATAAGGATAAGTAATAAGGGTAAACTTTAAAGAGAGTCAATGGTGGATGAGAATTGATAAGTGGATCTTATGAAATCAACCTAGGAGTGAAATGAGGAAAAAAGTATTCATTTCCGGCGTTAGCCGTTATCTAATGAAGGTTTATGTTTCACGTGAAACATAAATGAAAATGGGTGGCACCACGAAGACTTTCGTCCCTGGGAATGGTGTTTTTTTATTTTGAAAGGAGAAAGAGAAAATGATTGATATATCTATATTAAGAGAACATCCTGAATTAGTAAAAGAAAACATGAAGAAAAAGTTTCAAGAAGCAAAACTTCACTTAGTAGATGAGGCTTATGAAATAGATAAGGAATATCGTGCAACCCTCACCAAGGCAAGTGATTTGCGCGCATTACGTAATAAATTATCTAAAGAGATTGGTCAATTTATGCGTGAAGGCAGAAAAGATGATGCTGATAAAAATAAGAAACGTGTTGGAGAAATGGCTCATGAGTTGAAAAAGTTGGAAGAATTAGAAGCAAAACTAGCCCCTAAACTTAAAGAAATTATGATGAAGATACCTAATTTCATTGATGATACTGTACCAGTAGGGAAAGATGACAGCGAAAATGTTGAAATAGAAAAGTTTGGGGATCCATTTGTTCCAAGTTATGAAATTCCATATCATGCAGATATTATTGAAGCTTTAAATGGATTAGATAAAATAAGTTCTGGTCGTACAAGTGGGAATGGTTTCTACTATTTGATGGGTGATATTGCACGTTTATCTTCTGCTATGATTTCATATGCAAGGGATTTTATGATTGATAAAGGATTTACGTATTGTATTCCACCATTTATGATTCGAAGCGATGTTGTAACAGGTGTGATGAGTTTTGATGAAATGGATGCTATGATGTACAAAATAGAGGGAGAAGATCTTTATTTGATTGGTACTAGTGAGCATTCGATGATTGGAAAATTTAAAGATCAGATCGTTAAAGAGGAAGAATTGCCTATTACTTTAACCTCATATTCTCCATGCTTTAGAAAAGAAGTAGGAGCTCATGGAATTGATGAAAGGGGCATTTATCTTTTACACCAATTTGAAAAACATGAAATGGTTGTCCTTTGTAAAATGGAAGATGGTATGCATTGGTATCATAAAATGTGGCAATATACAGTGGAATTATTTAGAAGTTTAGATATACCAGTGCGTACATTAGAATGTTGTTCAGGAGATTTAGCAGATTTAAAAGTTAAGTCATGTGATGTTGAAGCTTGGTCACCAAGACAGAAAAAATATTTTGAAGTTGGATCTTGTTCTATTTTGGGTGATGCACAATCAAGACGCCTAGGAATTCGTTCTAAAGGTGAATCTGGTACACAATATGTATGTACTTTAAACAATACTGTTCTTGCAAGTACAAGAGCCATGATTGCTTTCATAGAAAATAATTATAATGAAGATGGTTCTATCCGTATTCCAGAAGCGTTAAGACCTTATATGGGTGGAAAAACATTAATTACTAAAAAATAAAGATGTTTCACGTGAAACATTTTATAAAAAATTTCTATACTTGAAATAAATTGATGAATATCATCGTTTCATTAAAAGTATCATTTATTACAAGTGATGAGAGTTGAATTTATCATGAAAATAAGTTATAATAAATATGCCATTACAATAGGTGACTTTGAACCATGTCAGGACCGGAAGGTAGCAGCATTAAGAAGTATCATCTATGTGTAGTGGTATTTTTATATCATAGAGGTAGAAAGATGAATGAAGATATCTATTTTATGAAGTGTGCTATAGACATGGCATATAAAGCTCAAGAAAAAGATGAAGTACCCATAGGGGCAGTCATCGTATATCAAGGTCAAATTATAGCACAAGCTTTTAATGAAAAAGAAGAAAGTCAAAGTGCAACAAGACATGCAGAAATCATTGCGATAGAGAGAGCTAGTCAACTTTTGCAAACATGGTATCTAGATGCGTGTACCTTGTATGTAACATTAGAGCCATGTATGATGTGTACTGGGGCTATTGTAAATAGTCGTTTAAAACGTGTTGTTTATGGTGCTTCGGAAAAGAGATGGATAGCTTTATCTTCATTGATGGATCGTATACAGATGAAAGAAATAAATCATCAAGTCGTCTATCAAGGTGGTATTTTAGAAGAGGAATGTGCCAATTTATTAAGTCAATATTTTAAGGATAAAAGAGAGAAAAAGAAGCTATTAAAATAACTATAAAGTTCATTCGATTTCATGTATAATAAATAAAGAGGTGAGTGTACATGGTTTATAAAGCACTATATAGAACCTATCGACCACAGACCTTTGAGTCTTTGGCTGGGCAGGAACATATTGTTAAAACGTTACAAAATGCTGTAAAAGAAAATCGTATAGGTCATGCATATTTGTTTTGTGGACCACGTGGAACTGGAAAAACAAGTGTCGCTAAAATATTGGCAAAAGCGATTAATTGTGAGGATCCAGATCATAAGCCTTGTAATCATTGTGCGAATTGCCGTACGCTCATGGAAGGAGAACATCCTGATATTATAGAAATCGATGCAGCAAGCAATAATGGTGTAGATGAAGTCAGAAGTCTTATAGATAAAGTGAAATATGCACCTATACAAGGAAAATATAAAGTGTATATTATTGATGAGGTTCATATGATGTCTCAGGGAGCTTTTAATGCTTTACTGAAAACATTGGAGGAACCACCAAGTCATGTTGTTTTCATTTTGGCAACTACAGAACCACAAAAAGTACTTCCTACCATTGTTTCCAGATGTCAAAGGTTTGATTTCACCAGAGTTAGTGAACACGATATTATTTCACGTCTTCACACAGTCATCACCCAAGAAGATGTACATTGTGATGAAGATGCTATAGAGATGATTGCTAAACTATCAGATGGTGGTATGAGAGATGCGTTAAGTATTTTAGAGCAGTGTTTAGCTTATAGTCCTCATCATTTAACGTTACAAGATATTAATGAAATTTATGGTTTGATTTCATCGGAACAAAAAATTCAATTTTTGAGAATCTTGTTAGGAAAGAATATGCAACGTGTACTCCAATATTTGGATAAACTTATGCAAAAAGGAACAGATATCAAAAGATTGACTTATGATTTAATAGATATTTTGAAAGATGTTGTTATTTATCATCATACAAAAGATGTAAGCCTATTGAAGGTACTGACACGTTCAAACATTGATATGATCTCTCCTTTTATCACTGTAGAGGACTGTTTCTTGTTTATAGATATTCTTTTAGATGCTGCTAATCATTATATGTTAAGCACTGATCCCTATATTTATTTTGAATTAGCTATTTTAAAGGTATGTCATCAAGTTGAAAAAGTAGAAGAACATATCGAAGTGATAGATGATCAAGAAGATGATTTAACTATAGAAGAGGCTGAAGAAACTATAGAAGAAGTTAAGGAAGAAGATCCAGAAGAGCCAAGAATTCATTTTGTTGAAGAAGAACCATCAAGTGAAGAAACTCAAAAATTAGAAGTCGTTTCAGAAGAAAAAGAAGAGTCTATAAAAAAAGAACCTATTGATTTAGTCAAGATTGATTTTGAGGATGTATTAAATATTCTTGTACAGGCAGATCGACGTATTCTCAATGAAGCAAGAGAAAAATGGAAAATTATACCAAGATATATGTCAAATATGAATACAGCCAAATGTGCTAGTATGTTGAGTGGTTGTGAACCGGTGGCTGCAGCACAGGGTGGACTCATTCTTTCTTTTGAGTTTCAACCAGAAGCTAATTTGGTGAATTATTTTGAAAATTATAAAGCAGTAAAGCAATTTATAACGGAAATATTAGGAAGTTGTTTTGATTTTATTGCAGTAACGCGAACTAATTGGATAGATATTAGAAATCAATATTTAAAATTAAGACAGATAAATCAATTACCAACCCCTAAACCTATTCAATTGTCACATATAGAACGCTATAAGGACGTTAAAGAAGAAAATACATTAACTAAGTCACAACAATATGCACAAGATTTATTTGGGGATATTGTTGAATTTACGGAGGAACAATATGAACATTAATCAATTGATGAAACAAGCACAACAAATGCAACGAAAAGTAGATAAGATACAGAAAGAATTAGAAGAAAAAGAATATACTTTTTCTAGTCAAGGCGAGGCTGTTAAAGGGGTTATTAATGGAAAAATGGAAATTCTTTCTTTAGAAATTAGTGAAGATTTATTAGAAGATAAAGAGATGTTACAGGATGTTCTTGTGATGACCTTAAATGATCAAATTCAAAAAGTAAGTCAAGCTAAAGAAGAAGCCATGTCACAATTAACAGGTGGCATGAATATACCAGGGTTATTCTAATATGCAATATCCAGAAATTTTTCAAGAAATGATTGATTGTTTTAAAAGACTCCCCGGTATTGGAACAAAGAGTGCCGAAAGAATGGCTTATCATGTGTTGAATATGGATGAAGAGTATGTTCAACAATTTTCTAATACCTTGGCCCGTTTTCAAAAAGAGATTCATTTTTGTAAGATATGTGGACATATTTGTGAAGGAGATTATTGTACGATATGTCTGGATGAGCAACGAGATCAATCTATGATTTGTGTGGTAGAGAGTCCTAAAGATGTTTATGCTATGGAAAAAGTGAAAGAATATCATGGCTTATATCATGTTTTAAATGGGACAATTTCTATTATGGATGGAAAGATGATGGAAGACTTGAATATTCAATCTTTATTTGAACGTATTCAAGAACAGACGAAGGAAATTATTATTGCGACGAATCCAACAAGAGAGGGAGAAACAACAGCACTTTATCTAGCCAGATTATTATCTAAATACCCTGTTGTCGTGAGTCGTATTGCCAATGGATTACCTATTGGCAGTAATATTGATTATGCTGATGAATTAACATTATTAAGATCTTTAGAAGGTAGACAGAAAATCTAACATAAAGAATGATATCACCTCATATATAAACAATGAGGTGATGTTTTTATGTTGAAAAATTTAGGAGAAATAGCTGTTAGAGTTTTTTTAGCAAGTTTAGTGATTATATTAGTCAATGTTGTCGGGGGGCAATTTAATTATCATTTATCTATGAATATATTTAATATTGGTGTTGTGGCTGGATTTGGTATACCAGGTTTAGTGGCCGCTATTCTTTTAAAGTTTTTTATTGGTTAAACAGTACAAGAGATAGACCTTTCATGTTATAATATAACCATCAATAAAAAAGAGGGATGATGTATGAAAGGCTTGTTTTTAACTTTTGAAGGACCAGAAGGTAGTGGAAAATCAACAATTATTCAGTTGATATATAAAAAGTTAATAGAAGAAGGTTATCCAGTGATTTGTACACGAGAACCTGGGGGTATTGATATTGCGGAGCAAATTCGTGAGGTTATCTTAAAGAAAGAAAATACGGCTATGGATAGTAAAACAGAAGCACTGCTTTATGCTGCAAGTCGTCGTCAACATTTGGTTGAAAAAGTGATACCCGCATTAAATAAAGGTTATATTGTGTTATGTGATCGTTTTGTTGATAGTTCTTTGGCTTACCAAGGTGTAGGCAGAGGATTAGGAATTGATGAAGTTTATCAAATGAATTTATTTGCGATTGGGGATGTCTTACCTGATTTGACCTTGTTCTTTGATTGTCCTGTTGAAGTAGGTCTTGCTAGAATTCATAGTGATGGGCAAAGAGAAGTCAATCGTTTAGACTTAGAATCATTACAATTCCATCATCAGATTTATCAAGGTTATTTAGATATCTGTGAACGTTATAGGGATAGAATTAAGAAAATTAATGCAAATCAACCTATCGAAGATGTTTTTAATGAAGTATATTCATTAATTGAGGAATATATATGTCATATCGAACACTCATAAAACAAGAACAACCTATTTTTTATAGAATACTTGAACATTCATTTCGCGACAACAAAAAGTCACATGCTTATTTATTAGTAGGACAAAAGACAAGAGAAGTGATACAATATCTGTCAATGGCATTATTGTGCCCACATGATATTT
>CANPGX010000005.1 GCA_947573745.1 uncultured Erysipelotrichaceae bacterium
TTTTGAATCGTAGTTGGTGTAATACCATGTTCCTGATTATAAGCTTCCTGGATCGTACGACGACGCTTTGTTTCTTCAATAGCCTGATTCATAGAATCTGTCATATGATCAGCATACATGATAACCTTACCTTGCGCATTTCTGGCAGCACGCCCAATGGTTTGAATTAAAGACCGTTCACTCCTTAAAAAGCCTTCTTTATCTGCATCTAAGATACACACAAGTGATACTTCTGGTAAATCTAATCCTTCTCTTAATAAATTGATACCCACTAAAACATCATACTTTCCTAAACGAAGATCACGCAAGATTTCCAAACGCTCTAAAGTTTTTGTTTCAGTATGTAAATAAGCTACTTTGATACCTAGATCTTTTAAATAAGCACTGAGATCCTCGGCCATACGAATCGTTAATGTCGTAATCAAAACACGTTCATTTTTATCAATACGTTGATGAACTTCTGACAAAATATCATCAATTTGGTCTTTAATAGGTCGAATCTCAATGATAGGATCTAAAAGTCCGGTTGGACGAATAATCTGCTCTACAACTTGATGGCCAACATGTTCTAATTCATAATCTCCTGGTGTTGCGGAAACATAGATGACTTGATGAATCAGTTGCTCAAACTCTTCGAAACGCAATGGACGGTTATCCAAAGCACTCGGTAAACGGAACCCATATTCCACTAAGGTTTCTTTACGACTACGATCTCCATTATACATGCCGCGGACTTGTGGCAACATGACATGGGATTCATCGACAATCATTAAAAAATCCTTAGGAAAATAATCGATTAAAGTATAAGGACGTTGTCCTTCTGGTCTACCATCAATATGTCTGGCATAGTTTTCAATGCCTGGACACATGCCTACTTCTCTTAACATCTCTATATCATGACGTGTTCTCTGTTCAAGACGTTGATGTTCTACAAGTTTATTAGCTTCCTTTAAAACGGTTAAACGTGCTTCCAATTCATCTTCAATGGTCTTAGTCGCATGAAGCATTTGCTCTTTAGTAGTGACATAACCATAAGCTGGATAGATTGTATATTGTGAATATGAAGAAAGTGTTTTCCCTGTCAATGGATCGACTTCACTAATACGCTCTACTTCATCGCCAAAAAGTTCAATCCGTATTAACCAACTTTCAGTATGTCCCGGAACAATTTCAATAACGTCACCCCGCACCCTAAATGTCCCTTTGCTTTGTTCTAGATCATTACGATGGTATTGACGATCCACCAAAAAAGTCAGCAATTCCTTACGATCAATCGTTTGCCCCACACGCACAGAAAAAATCATCTCTCGATATTGATCAGGATTACCTAAACCATAAATTGAAGCCACTGAAGCCACGACAATCGTATCATTTCTTTCTAACAAGGAATTCATCGCTGCACTTCTTAACATTTCAATTTCATAATTTGTTTTTGCAGTTTTATCAATATAAGTATCACTAGAAGGAATATACGCTTCGGGCTGGTAAAAATCAAAGTTAGAGACAAAATATTCTACACGATTATGTGGGAAAAATTCTTTTAATTCTGAATAAAGTTGCCCTGCTAAGGTCTTATTATGTGCTAAAACTAACGTTGGTTTATTCACTTCTTTAATAACATTAGAAACAGTAAAGGTCTTACCAGTTCCTGTTCCCCCTAGTAAGACTTGTTCCTTTTTTCCTGCTTGAATACCCTCAACCAAGTGACGAATGGCCTCGGGCTGATCTCCCATAGGTTGATAAGAAGATACAAGTTCAAATTTTTCCATCCTCTACCTCCTACTCTAAACTATCTAACATCTTTTGATAAGTCACATCATGCTCACTTAAGTAAAGTAAGACTTGTACAATTAATTGATCATGATCTTCATTAGAATACACGCCATCCACTTTTAACTGTTGATCACTTTCAAATTGTTGAAGGGCGGTTTCTGTAGCATGATCAAAATAACCATCTTCTCTTAGCGAGCCATAACCTAACATATTTAACATTTTCTGTAATGAAATCGTTAATTCATCAACACTATCATAAGCTAGATCATGTTCTAAATTTCTTGTGGTAATATCATCGGTATCTATTTGTTCTACTTCAATATCAGGTATTAACCCTTCTTTATGGATACATTTTCCACTTGGTAGTAACCATCGTGCATACGTATATTTAATCACACTCAGATCACTTAATGTTTCATTGATCTGAGCAATCCCTTTTCCATAAGTCGTTTCTCCAACCAATTGGTACTTCAAAACTTCTTGTAAAGCCCCTGCTACCACTTCAGAAGCACTGGCAGAGTAATCGTTCACTAAAATATATCCTTGATCAAAATGATAAAAATCTGCATTATCACTACGATAAGCTACAGCCTCTTTATCCTTTTCTTCAAGATAATACATAATCTGTCCCTTAGGCAATAATAAATTCAAAATGCCTTCAGCAGCACTTAAGTATCCTCCTGTATTATTTCGTAAATCAATCACCAGTGTTTTAATATCTGCTTGCTTAAACATCTCTAGAGCTTCTTTAAAACGTTGCGCTGTCATTTGACCAAAGGTAGAAACCTGAATAAAACCAAAGCGATGTCCTTGTTCTTCTCTGATCATATACATACATGAGCCATCAATGGTACGACGAACAATGTCGACTTCTTGCTCTTTTGCATCATGTAAATAGCGAATCTTAACCGCCACACCTTCTTCACCTTGAATCAGTTTTGCGATTTGAGTAGCATTCATTCCTTTTATAGGCGTTCCATCCACTTGGATGATGATATCACCAGCGACTAAACCTGATGTCTTGGCTGGTGAACCTTCTGAAACAGCCGTAATCAATCCACCTTGATCAATGACTCTTAAAGAGACACCAATACCAATCACACTTCCATTGACATTAGAAGTATAATCTATCCATTCATCACGTGTATAATAATCAGAATAAGGATCATTCAATTCTTTTAAAAGGCCTTGAATACTTAAAGCATCATAATTGATTTCACGATCTTCAACATCTAACCACGTCTTCTTTAAAATTTCTAATACTTCATCATAGACACTTTGATGAACTTGGGGTTGTTTATCTTGTCGATAGTTTGCTAAGCCATATCCTGATAAAAAGCCAATAATTAAAGCTAGGACGATGCCTATAGAAACAACGACCTCTGCTATATGATTTTTTTTCTTATTGATTCTTTTAGGTTGATGATTTTGTTCCATACGCTCACCTCGTTTTCATATCATATCATATTTTCTCACAATATTTTAGTAAAACTCTCTTTTTTCTTCAAAAACAAAAAAGAGGCCTTATTTCAGCCTCTATGATTCATCTAAAAACGACTTCCCATACTGACACCATATGTTGCACTGACATTTTGTTGACATACAGGTCCTCTAACATCACAACGATTTAAATAACGTGCAGCACTATTTGAACCTAATCCAAAAGTTGAACCATATCGTGCATAGTATGCTGCGCCTTCTTCCAAGGACATACTTCCTAGATTAACAATTTCCATATGTAAATGTGGCCCCGTTGTTTGACCAGAATTTCCTGAATAACCGACTGTTTGTCCTTTCGTCACAACCACACCAGAACGAATACCACTGACAGAGGTCTGGTTAAAATGATAATACTTAATACCATAAGTATAACCATCTATACTGACAAGCATAATTAAATAGTTTCCACGTCCACCATTACATGTGCTTCCATAATGATAACCACTTGGTGATGGACAACCTGTTCCAGAATAATAGAGAATAACACCATTTCCAGGAGCTAATACAGGAGTTCCCTGACTGACACCTACATCCATCGCTAGATGGTATGCACCACTAGGATAAAAGTACCCTACTGATGTCACAACACCTGATGTGACTGGTTTTCCCCATGAACTCGATGATGGAACATCAGCAAAATTAATAGAACTCAAATTACTATTAATCGCATTGATTTCATCTTGATATTGAGCACTTTGCGTATAAGCTTCTTCTAACTGGTCAGCCAGTTTTTCTGCTTCTTCTTTATAAGTAGCCAATAAAACTTCTTGTTGTGATTTTAACGCCACCAAACTCTCTTTAGAGTTTTCCGCATCTTGCTTATCTTTTTCAACCTGTAATTTATCATCAACTAAACTACGAATGAGTTCTTTATCATAACTTGTAATTTCGTTAATACCTGAAATACGGGAAAATAAATCTTCAAAACTAGACGCTCCCATAATAAATTGAGCATACATATTACTATTGACATAAGACTGCATAGCATACATACGTTCTTTGACAAGATTGTCTTTCTCTTTGATACTATTTTCTAGATTGGTAATGCTTGTTTCTAAATAAGTAATCTGCTCTTCCACTAAAGCAATTTCACCATCAATTTCATTAAGGCGTGCAGTAATTTTCTCCATATTGTCTTTAGCATTTGCTATCGCTTCCTTGGTATCGACAATATTATCTTTAATAGAACTATTTTTATCGGATAGATATTCCTTAAATTCATTACATACAGCAATATCTCCTTTAGCTAAATTGGGTGAAGCACATTTATTAAAATATTCTGCTTCCTTACCTTCAAAATCTGTAGCATTAACCACAAAGGAATTCTCTGTAACAACACCGACCAAACCTAAAGAAATCGCTAGAATAAATATTTTGATCTTTTTCATACTAGAATTTCAAGAACCTCCTTACAGATAAATAACTACCAATTAAGCCCACACCACTACCTAAACCAGCCAGAATAGCAGATAACTGATAAATAAATGGTAACGGTGGTCTTAAAGTAAAGAGAGCTGAAAAGAAAATGCCTTGACTGTTCACATAAATGGTCTGATAGCCATAATAAAGCACAACAACAGGAACAATAGCCCCAATAAAACCAATGATCACACCTTCAAGCATGAATGGAATACGAATAAACCAATTGGAAGCCCCTACCATACGCATGATACTGATTTCAGTTTCTCTTGAAGTAATCGTAATTTTAATCGTATTCATGATCATAAAGAGGGCTAAGATCGTTAAACCAGCAATAAAGATGGCTCCACCATTACGGACTGTTTCTAATCCTTCAACAAGATCACTGGTCGTACGTCCACCATAGTTGACATCATGAACTCCTACAAGACTTTCGATTTGTGATGAAATGCTTTCCATTTCATTAGGATTGGCTGCTTCAATAATAAAAGCAGAGCCTAAAGGATTGTCTTCCCGATAAGATTCAAAAAGTTCTGATCCTTCTTCACCATAGCCTGCAATCAAACGATCTAACTCTTGATCTTTTGTAGAAAAAGTGACAGAAGCAACATGATTGATCTTTTCAATCTCCGATTGAATCGATACGATGTCCTCATCACTCACATCACGCTCAAGTTTGACATAAATCTTTAAAGAATCTTCCACATGATAGGTCATATCTTCAACATTGACAGCAATAATCCCCACGACCCCAATGAGTAATAATGTATATTTTGAAATGCTGTTTTTATATGTTTAGGAAAATTTTTAATACAACTGACTAGCTCTCGTGCCATGAAACATACCCTCCTGCACTTGTGTCAGAAGTGACACAGCCATTTTCTATTAAAATTGTTCTCTTACGATAAGATTGAACAATATCACGATCATGCGTAACGACTAATACGGTCGTTCCTAATCGATTGACTTCATCTAATAATTCAATAATGCCTTTTGATGTTTCTGGATCTAAGTTTCCAGTAGGTTCATCGGCAATCAATACTTTAGGACGATTAACGATGGCTCTGGCAATCGCTACACGCTGCTGTTGTCCACCAGATAGTTGATGTGGAAAAGCATTAGCCTTATCTTCCAACCCTACTAATTCTAAAGTCGATAAAACTTTTCTTCTGATTTCTTTTCTAGGGGTATCGATGACTTCTAAAGCAAAAGCAATATTCTCAAAGACAGTTTTCTTTGGAAGCAAACGATAATTTTGGAATACAACGCCAATATTTCTTCTAAAATAAGGCACTTTGCGATTTTTAATTTTAGAAATATCCCGATTGGCAACAATCACTTTTCCAGAAGTGGGTTTCTCTTCACGATATAATAACTTAATAAAAGTACTTTTACCAGCACCAGTAGGTCCGATAACATAGACAAATTCACCTTCGTCAATCGTTAAATTCATTTCACTTAAGGCTTTAACACCTGTTTTATAAACTTTGGTTACTCCAATGAGTTTTATCATTTTTATCAACTCCTTGTTCCATTATAACACAAAAAACGACACAATAGCTAGTGTCGTAACAAATAAATCAAAATTGGAAATTTTCGTTAAAGATCAATGTCTGGCAGGGTAAACCCTCGCCCTTTTACACTATGAATAGGGGTAATAATGATAAACGCAGTTGGATCTATCGCCTGTACTAAATCATTTAAAGCGCCAACTTGTCGCGGTGATACAACCGATAACACAGCGAGTTGATCATGGAGATGATAACCCGTTTTCACTTTCATCAAAGTGACTCCACGAAGTAATTTTTTCTGTATCGTTTGTGAAATTTCTTCATAGGCAGGAGAAATAATCATCACTTGTGACTGACTTTCTCCTAAGATCATCACACGATCCATGGCATAGGTTGAAATCAACAAAAGAATAATACCATAAAGAATCTGTTCCGTATTAGAAAATGGCAATTGAAACAACAAAATGAAAATATCAAAAACCCATACCATGGTAGGAATAGGATAACCCCACTTTTTATTGATGATGACAGGAGGAATATCCATACCACCAGTACTAGCACCTACCCTTAAAACCAATCCCACTCCAACACCGACTAAAAGACCGGCATAAATGGTCGATAACAGCATATCTTCGGTAAGATGTTGTAGGTATGCTATTTCTGACAAAAAACTCAAGAATAATGGATAAATGATCGTACTGATCAATGTTCCTAAAGCAAATTTCTTACCCAGAAAAAGATAGCCTAAAATGAAGAAAAACACATTGAGGATAGCGACGCAAATAGCCAGATCAAAACCTAAAAAATGTTGCATAATCAAACCTAACCCGGTAGCACCGCCCATAATCACACCGGTTGCCTCTACAAAAGCTACGATACCTAAAGCCAATAAAAAATTACCTATAAAAATACATAGCGTACGTAAAAATAGAGAATTATTCAGCCTCATCACGGTCCTCCTTTTGTAGCATCCATTTTAAATAAGCATAAACAAAGTCATCTAAATGACCATCCATCACACCTTGGACATCACTTGTTTCATAACGACTACGAACATCTTTTACTAATGAATAAGGTTGAAAAACATATGAACGAATTTGTGATCCCCATTCAATAGATTTAGCTTCCCCTTTAATAGCGTGTAATGCTTGTTCTTTCTTTTCAAGTTCTAATTGATACAATTTGGATTTTAACATCTTTATGGCCTGTTCTCGGTTTTGAATCTGAGAACGTTGACTTTGACAAGTTACCACAATATTGGTTGGTAAATGAGTAATACGAATGGCTGAATCCGTTTTATTAATATGCTGTCCTCCCGCCCCGCTAGCACGGTACGTATCAATACGAATATCTTCATTCTTTAATTCTACTTCTAAACTTTCTTCTTCAAATTGAGGTGTCACATCAACAGAGGCAAAAGAAGTGTGTCTTCTTTTATTGGCATCAAAAGGTGAAATACGCACAAGACGATGAACACCTTTCTCTGATTTAAAATGACCATAAGCATGCTCCCCTTTGACAAGAAAGCTTACAGACTTAATACCAGCTTCTTCACCATCTAAATAATCTTGAACTTCTATTTTAAAGCCTTTCTCTTGGCTATAGCGTGTATACATACGATAAAGCATCTCTGCCCAGTCCTGACTTTCTGTTCCCCCGGCACCTGGATGAATATCGATTAAAACATTTAAATGATCATAAGGTCCAGAAAGTAACATCTCCTTTTCAAATGCCTGTTGAAGTTGTTGATAACTCAAATAATCCTCTTCTAAAATTTGACTGAACTCATCATCTTCCGTTTCTTTGACCAATAAGAATGTTTCTTCTAAAGAGGTCAGCTTTTCTTCTAATTCATGGTATGTTTCTACAATCTTCTTATAAGTTGATAACTGATGATAAAGCTGTTTGGCGTGACTGGCATCTTGCCAGAAATCTTCTTTTAATGTTTGATGGGTTAAATAATCAATTTCTCTTTCTTTACCTGCAATATCTAGATATTGACAAGCTTCTTTGATAAATAAATGGGCTTTTTCAAGCCCACTTTTAATTTCATAAAGTTCCATTAAGCTAAATCCACCTGAACAACTTTACGTCCTATCATGGCTTCAAGATTTTCATTGACTTTTCTTAACCCCATACGTGTCACACTACGCGCAACATTAACAGCAATAGAAAGTGTCATCGCCTCAAACATTTCAAAAGCTTCATTCGTATATTCTTGCAATGGATCACGCTGTGCCGTTGCACGAAGATGAATTCCATTACGCAATTTATCCATCGCATCAATATGATTGATCCAAGCATAATCAATAGCACTTAACAACATGTGACATTCAAATTGATTTTTTTGTTCCGGTGTAATGTCTTCACGGAAACGTTGACTATATTCTTGATAAGCACATTGAGAAAGAATACGACATAACTTTTCTGGATCATAACGTGAACCTTCAATATGCTCTAACTCTAATGTCGTAAATAAGAAATAATCTTTTTCTACCGCTTTGACTACACCTTCAATATCTATGCCCTCTTTTTTACCATGATCAAAATCACGAATCACCTTTTCTATAGCACGATGGTACATATTTTGTACGATATCGCTCACATGATCATCATTCATGATAGCGTCTCTTTCCTTATAGATAATTTCACGTTGTTCTCTCATGACTTCATCATATTGTAAGAGCGCTTTACGCATATCAAAGTTTTGACCTTCAACACGTTTTTGTGCATTTTCAATCGTTCTTGTGATCATTTTTGATTCGATAGCTTCATTTTCCATATATCCAGAGAATTTTTGTAGTCTTTCACCAGCAAAACGTTGCATGAGTTCATCTTCAAAAGACACATAGAAACATGAATATCCGGGATCACCTTGACGGCCAGAACGCCCTCTTAACTGATTGTCGATACGACGTGATTCATGACGTTCAGAACCAATCACAGCCAGTCCACCCAACTGAGCGACACCCTCACCTAATTTAATATCTGTTCCACGTCCAGCCATATTGGTGGCAATCGTCACCGCACCTTTGACGCCAGCCTTGGCTATAATTTCAGCTTCTCGGGCATGGTTTTTAGCGTTCAAAACATTATGACGTATACCACGTTCTTTCAACATTTTACTTAATAACTCACTCGTTTCTACAGAAACGGTTCCAATCAAAACAGGCTGTCCATAACTATTTCTTTCCATGACATCTTGACATAAAGCATTAAATTTCGCTTTCATTGTCGAAAAAACCAAATCAGCGCGATCATCACGAATGACAGGGCGATTCGTAGGAATCTCAATGACACGCATGTTGTAGATTGTTCTGAATTCTTCTTCTTCTGTTTTCGCTGTTCCTGTCATACCGGCTAACTTTTTAAATAGACGGAAGAAATTTTGGTAAGTAATATTGGCTAAAGTAATTGTTTCTTCTTTAATAGGAACACCTTCTTTAGCTTCTAATGCTTGATGTAAACCTTCATTATATTGACGTCCTGGCATCACACGTCCTGTAAATTGATCAATAATCAAAATTTGAGCATGTTTAATATCATGGCTACCATCACTTGTAGCTACCACATATTCTACATCACGACTCATGATATAGTTTGCTCGTAAAGCTTGGTTGATATGATGAACGATAGCAATATTATCAGCATCATACAAACCATTGATCTTAAAGAATTTTTCAGCTTCTTCAATACCATGTTCTGTTAAATAGATTGCTTTTGATTCAATATCAATTTCATAGTCTCTATCTTTCTTTAATCCTTTGACAAAACGATCGGCTTGGACATAAAGACTTGCCGAATTTTTTCTTCCTCCAGAAATAATCAAAGGTGTTCTCGATTCATCAATCAAAATAGAATCGACTTCATCTACTAACGCAAAATTCAATGGTCGAAGCACCTTGTCTTCCATCTTGCTGACCATATTATCACGTAAATAGTCAAAACCTAACTCAGCATTGGTCGTATACGTAATATCACAGGCATGCGCTGCTTTTTTCTGTTCTTTTGAAAGACCATGATCATTTAAGCCTACTGTAAGACCTAAAAATTCATACACTAAACCATTACTTTCTTTATCACGTCCAGCCAGATACTGATTGACCGTCACAACATGAACCCCTTGTCCTTGTAACGCATTTAAATAAACTGGGAAGATGGAAGTCAATGTTTTTCCTTCACCCGTTTTCATTTCAGCAATATCCCCTTCATGTAAAGCAATGGCACCCATGATCTGTACTTTAAAGGCCACTAATCCCAAACAACGTTTAGCCCCTTCACGGACAAGCGCATAGGCATCAATTAAGATGTCATCCATGGTCTCACCATGATTGAGACGCTCTTTTAAAATAGAGGTATAAGCTTTTAATTCTTCGTCTGTTTTAGCTGCAAACGTAGGTTCTAAAGCAAGAACTTGTTCGGCCATATGATCCAAACGTTTTAAATTCTTCGTTTCTTCTGAGAAAGCTTTTTTAACTTTTTGAAATAAAGAAAGTTTTTCTTTCTTTGGCATCGTTTGATACTTTTGTGGCGCTTTGGATATCTTCGCATCCTCAAAGGTTTCTACAACGATATCTTCTCCTGATTCATCATTAATATCGATAATACCCATATCCTTTATTTGACGGGCCTTTTCTTCTTGACGTTTTCTTTTAATACGCATTTCTTCTTTTTTGCTAGCCATGAATAATCTCCTTTCATGCATAGAATATCAGGATAATTATATCATTCTTAGTATGATTTTCCAAATAGTTTATATGAATTCATCAAAAAAGCTGTACGCATGTACAGCTTATCGACGGCTTCCTGCCATTCTCTTCCAAGTTAATCGACGTCCTTTTGTCGTGATTGCCATTTGATAAATATCTTCTGGAACACTCATTCCATTTAAACCAGCATCCCCGATAGCGTGAATATCAGCCCCTGTTTTCTTTGACTCAATCGTACAAATTCTCACTGTATCCTCATCAGAACCTTCAACACTACCATCTAAGAATGATAATGCCAATGTGCCTGGTTTATAAGTATGGATATAAGTAACAAGATCTCTGGTTTCTTCTGTACTGATACCAAAACGGGCACCAGGCATCGCTAATGTAATACAATCTGCTCCCGCATCGATCAATTCCTTAATAATCTCTTTAGAACGTTCCATGCCTAATTGTGGATCTCCCAAGATAGGTTCTGTATTACCATCTTCCCATTTACCAGCAAAGATCAAGACGTCATCGCCCACCACTTCTTTACATACTCTTGTTGCTTCAATGACATTTTCATAAGTAACTCCTGAACCAGGATTACCTGCTAAAACGACGAAGTCTGCACCTTCATCTTTTAATTTCTCAAAATTCTCACGAAGCGCTCTTCTTCCATTAGGAATGTCTCCCCATCCATAAGTCGTCACTTCTTGATTTCTCTTCATTTCTGGATTGGTCGTTTCTAAGTAAACACCCATTGGAATATCTACTAGTTCTTTCATTTCTTTTAAACGAACTTGTCGATTGACCCATCCCTTTTCTTTTCCTTGGTATTCCTGAATGGTCCATCCGCTTACTCCACGCACATCAGCATTAGGATCTTCATGAACGGAATCCATATTATACCCATTGACCATGATCATATCAGCTCCCATAGCTTGTGCTATTTCTGGATTCGTTGCATCATGCAAAACAGATCCTCCTACACTTAATTGAGACATTACAACACGTCCCTCTGATCCCTTGATCGCTGCTTTCAATTCCTTTGCAGACATATCTCTGATACCACTTCTAGAATTACTAATTAAACGCATGACTGCCATATTTATTTCCTCCTTTTTGTTTATTTTTATTGTATCAAAATTCATCTTTTTTGCACAATAATTTCATAAACTATATATATAACTTTTTATCATGGATCACCATCCTTATTTAATCTTTTTAAATATCATTTACAAAACAAAAGAAGATATTTCTTAAATTTGTGAATAATTTAAAAAATATCTATCTTCATTATATTTTAATTATTTTCTAATCATTAAAACTCATTTACACCGTTTGAGGGTTAAAAACTTTTTTCCGTACAACCCCATAACAAATCATATGCACCAAGGCTGTTAAAAACCATGAAATAGGGTATGAAATAAACAAGACCCACAAAGTTGGATGCAATTGAAAAATCGTATAGATCCAAATAACCCTTGATAAACAAGCCCCCGTTAAAGAAACGATCATTGGCATAATGGAATAACCTAGGCCCCTTAAACTACCTACACAAACATCCATCATACCACACAAGAAATAAGGAATACATACCCATTGTAAACGAGTCAATCCATAGCGAATCACTTCGGGATCATTCGTATAAATCCCTAATAAAATATCTCCTGCAAGATAAGCTCCGACACCTAAAACAATGCCGATGACTGAAACAACACCTAAAGAAATCAGCAAGATACGATCAACACGATGATATTGTTTAGCCCCCATGTTTTGACTTGTAAAACTTAAAGCCGTCTGATAAATCGCATTCATTGCCGTGTAAACAAAGCCTTCAATATTAGCAGCGGCCGTACTTCCTGCCATAACATTTGAACCAAAAGAATTCACCGTCGATTGAATAAGAACATTTGAAATACTAAAAATAATCCCTTGTAAGCCTGCTGGTAATCCAATTTTAAGCATCAATAGAAGCTTATCTGGATACCACTTTAACTGGTGCAGATCTAATTGACACATCCCTTCTGTTTTGGTCAAACAGATAAGAATCAATATCGCTGAAATACATTGAGAAATAGTTGTTGCCAAAGCGACACCAGCAACCCCCATCTTTAAGACAATAACGAAAAAAAGATTAAAAAGCACGTTGACGATCCCAGCGACAGTTAAGAAATAAAGCGGTCTTTTTGTATCACCAATCGCTCTTAAGATGGCTGCACCAAAATTATATGTCATAAAAGCTGGCATACCTATAAAATAGATACGCATATAAATGACGGACTGTTCAATCACATCATGAGGTGTTCCCATCATTTCAAGGAGTGGCTTTGCTAGTAAGACACCTATAAAAATAAGAAGAATACCTCCTATTAAAGACACTAAAATGGACGTATGAACAGTTTCATGCACATTTTTCTCATCCTGAGCCCCATAAAAACGTGCTACAAGAACATTAGTTCCAATAGATAAACCAATAAAAAGATTCACTAATAAATTAATTAATGCTGATGTCGATCCTACAGCTGCTAAAGCTGTACTTCCGCTAAACCTTCCTACGACAATGATATCCGCTGCATTAAATAATAATTGCAGTACCCCAGATAAAATCAAAGGTACTGCAAAAATGAGAATCTTTTTTAAAATGGGTCCATGGCACATATCCATTTCATAAGATTTACTCATTTTCTTCCCCCTATATTTTTTCTATAATGACTTAACTTCTTCCGCAATACGTTTTAAGTCTTCACGAATAGAAATATGTTGTGGACATAACTTTTCACAAGCACCACACTGTTTACAGAACTCTGCCTTTGCATCTTTTAAGCTTTCATAGCCATCTTTTAAGCGTTCAGGTTGATTCAACATACTCGCTTCATTCCAATATTGGAAATTCTTTGGAATATTGATACCAAAAGGACAAGGCATACAATAAGCACATGCTGTACAACCATTTTTTTGTCTTGATTTAATGACTCTTTGAACCTCTTCAACAGCTTCCTTTTCTTGCTTGTTCAATGGTTTAAAATCTTTAAAGGTCGCTAAATTATCTTTGACTTGGTCATAACTTGACATACCACTTAAAATCACTTTAACATTTTTATGACTACCGACCCATCTTAAAGCCCATGAAGCTAAGCTGGCTTGTGGATCAACCGCTTTTAAAATAGCGCTGATATCCTCTGGTAATCTTGTTAGCGTGCCACCCTTAATAGGTTCCATGATGACTAAAGGTACATTTAACTTTTCAGCTAAAGCATATCCGCGATCACCAGCCTGAATATCGGTATCCAAATAATTATATTGAATTTGACAAAAATCCCATGAACGATAAGTAATGATTTCTTCAAAAACGGGATATGTATCATGGAAAGAGAAACCAAGATGTTTAATCTTACCTTGTTTTTGTAGTTTCTCTACAACATCTAAGACATGAAGATCTAAGACTGTTTGCCATTTTTTCTTATCTAAAGCATGTAATAGATAAAAATCAACATAGTCTACCCCTAATCTATCCAACTGCTCATTAAATATACGTAACGCATCATCTTAATTTTTTAATTTCAAAATAGGTAATTTTGTCGCCAATCTAAATTGTTGACGATCATATTTCTTTAATACACGACCTACAAATGGTTCACTGGCACCATCGTGGTATGGATAAGCTGTATCAATGTACGTAACTCCCTCTTTGATCGCTAAATCAAGCATTTTTTCAGCTTCAACCTCATCAATACTTCCATCTTCTTTTTTAGGAAAACGCATGCAGCCAAATCCTAATAAAGATGGTGTTTCATTTAATTTTTCCATTGTAGAATATTTCATCATTTTTTCCTCCTTTTAAAGACATAGCTACATTATACTTTTTAATTGAACAAAAAACTAGTTTTTTTCAAATGATAAAAACAAATATTGACTTTTATAAAAAAATCCCTTTAAATAAAAGCCAAGAAGAAAGGGAGGATCAACATGAAAATTGTCGTTATTGATGGTCAAGGTGGTCGTATTGGAAAAATGATCGTGGAATCATTATTAGATTTAATCTCACAACATGAACTCATTGTGATTGGAACCAATAGTATTGCCACTGCGGCAATGATCAAGGCCGGAGCAACCAAAGCCGCCACTGGTGAAAATCCTGTTTTAGTGAATGTAAAAGATGCTGATATGATTATTGGTCCCATTGGTATCATCATGGCCAATGCACTTTTAGGAGAAGTCACTGAAAAAATGGCTTTAGCTATTGCCAATTCCCCAGCTAAAAAAATTCTTATACCTATTTCTAAATGTCATCAAGTTGTTGTTGGGGTTCAAGAAATGCCACTGACAGATTATATTGATCTTGTTTATCAAGAAGTTAAAAATGGGTTATCCTTATCTTAGGATAGCCCCATTTTTATACATAGATCAGCTTTTTCTTTAATATGAAATTGTTCAAAATAAGCGTTCTCTTTAGGAATCCACTCTTTGGCAAAGCGTTGTGCCATGTCCAAACCATTACGCTTTTCAATCCTATCTTTTTGAGTTTTTGGGTCAATATCCAAAAAGATCGTCAAAGAAGCATAATCTTTAAAATAAGGATGCATGCTATAACTGCCTTCCACAACAACTTTGCCCTTCATATTCACAGAGTGGCATCCTGAAATCATCATCTGATGACAGTCAAATATCGGATATTCAAAAGAGGATCCCTTTTTTAAAGGTGTCAGCACATCCTTTTTGAATCGTTCATAATCAATATTCCCTCCCACCTCATTCAATCGTTCTTCATGTCGTTGATGGGGTTGGAGAAAAAAGTCATCCATATGGACCAAAGAAACATCACAAACCTCTTCCAGTAAAGAAGCTAAACTACTCTTACCAGAACCACTACATCCATCTATGGCCACAATAGCGTGTTCATCCAGATCCATCACTTTTTTAATCACAGGCACCCAGGGTACATAACGTCTATCCATTAAACGATAATGCGGATGGTATATCTGTCTAAATGTTTCACTATGCCTTAAGATTGGATAGCCTTGTTTGCGATAATCTGTCACTGCTTGCTTCCAGGAAGTCATAGAAAAAGGAATCCAGGCCTCTAAAATACCCTGTTCTACCTCATGAAACAGCTCTTCTAAATCCTCAACAGTCCCGCTCAGTGCTGTACTTTTCACAAATAACTGATGAAAAACTTTTAAATATTTTTCATCAAGAGAAGCCATATGCACTCGTACAAACCGTTCACTAATGATCTCAAAACATTCATCTTTGGATGGCTTTGAAAGAGATTGATATTCTTCTAAAAACCTATGATAATTTGCTTCTTCATCCATAATAAGATGCCCTCCACCAAACACGGACTGATAAAGCAATTTCATAAAATCTTGTATGGTTGTTTCTGGATAATTTTTAAAATAATTGATCCAAATCTCTTTATGCTTCATGAAGTAAATGCGCCTTTTGTAATGTTAAAACTAATACAGGAATAAGAACAATCTGTAAAATGATACCTGGAATGGCATTCGTTAATCCACCGGCGATGAACATCGTCATTGTAAAAGCATTTCCTTGCAGACTATAAATCATTAAAGAAACACATCCCCAAACAATTCTTCCAATGATCATAGAAGCAATCAGCGTAATATAAATATTGACAACGCTCTTTTTTAATTGTTGATATAAATATCCCGTTACAAAACCATAAGTCGCTAATTCAAAAGCCATACATGTTGCGGTTGGAAACATTGGTGGCATACCGAATAAAGCACTTCTTAATAAAGGTGTCACGAAACCAATCATGGCCCCATAAGGTCCACCTAAGACAAAGCCAGCTAATAAAACAGGAATATGCATCGGTAATAAGCGACTTCCAACAGTAGGTATTTGAGCCGTTAAAAATGGCATCAAAAGTCCCAAGGCTAAAAATAAAGCAGCCAAAGTCAGTTGTCTTGTTTTCAAATGTTGCATATTATTTTCTCCTTTCACAAAAAAACACCACAAAAGTGTCTTGATAGAACACCTTCATGGCGTATAACGTAACCTTCGTGGTTTACGTTTTTCAGTATAAAAGGAATCTAAAAAAATGTCAATACATTTTTTTACACCCTTTAACCAATTTTCACAACATGTTGAGCCTGTAATCCTCTTTCACTTTGATAAAGCTCAAATTCTACGGTTTCGCCTTCTGTAAGAGATTTATATCCATTTTGTACAATCTGAGAATAATGTACAAAAACATCTTTGCCT
>CANPGX010000006.1 GCA_947573745.1 uncultured Erysipelotrichaceae bacterium
TAAAGCCTAAACCACTTCTTGGATAAATTTTAAGAACCCATCCTTCTTGAATGAAAACACGAATACCGGTAGGTATTTTAATCGTTTCATGAGGTTTGAGTGTGAAGTCCATCGGTGAAAAGAAATCATAACCAGCACTTCCTTTTGTCGCACGACGAGGTAATACAATACGATGATAGATACTTTCAATCATTGAAGCATCAAATAAATCCTGACTATCTTTTTTAAATTGTTCTAAACTTACTTTTTCAAAATGTGCAATTCTTTTCATAATGAACATCCTTTCTATTGATAGTTTCATTATATAAAAAGGATAGTGAATAAGCAAATGAAAAATATAGAGTAGACATATGTTTTATAGAAAATAAAGAACTTATAGAAACACTATAATTTGCATGTTTTCACTATAAAACAAAATAAGATTATGATATAATACAGACAGTTTCTATAAAAAAGTGAGGAGGAAGGTTCATGGGTAAAGTCATTGCAATTACCAACCAAAAAGGTGGTGTTGGGAAAACAACAACAAGTGTTAATCTTGCAGCTGCTTTAGCTAAACTCAAAAGACGTGTTTTACTTGTGGATATTGATCCTCAGGCAAATGCAACACAGGGAATAGGTGTCGATCGTGGGGATATGCGTTCTTCAACATATGAGGTCATCGTTGAAGAAGCTACTTTAAAAAATGTGATTATTCCTACACAAGTTGAACATTTAGATATAGCACCAGCAAATATTAATTTAGCAGGCGTAGATATTGAACTTGCAGAAGTTAAAACTGGACGAGAGAGTCGTTTAAAAAAAGCTTTACAGCCCTATAAAAGTGTCTATGATTATATTATTATAGATTGTCCACCTTCTTTGGGATTGCTCAATACAAACGCATTGACAGCTTGTGATTCAGTATTAATCCCGGTCCAATGTGAGTATTATGCACTAGAGGGTTTAACACAATTATTGAATACCATTAAGCTAACACAAAGTATTTTCAACCCTAAATTGACTATTGAAGGCGTACTGTTGACGATGCTGGATGCACGTACAAACTTAGGTGTTGAAGTGATGCAAGAAGTACGAAAATACTTTAGAAATAAAGTATACAAAACAGTGATTCCAAGAAATATTAAATTATCTGAAGCACCAAGTGCAGGTTTATGTATTTTTGATTATGATAAACAAAGTGAAGGTGCGAAGTCATATGCTTTACTTGCAAAGGAAGTGATGATTGCTAATGAGCGAAAAAAATAAGACAAAAAAATTAAATAAAGGATTAGATGCTATTTTTGGTGGAGATATCAGTGAACTACTTAACGATATTGAATCTAATACACCGTCATCGAATTATGTAGAAGTTGCTTTAAAAGATATCCGTCCTAACCCTTATCAGCCTAGACGTTATTTTGATGAGGAAAAATTGGCGGAATTAGCACAATCTATTAAAGAACATGGTTTATTACAACCGGTTGTCTTAAAACCATCAACTATTTCTGGTTATGAAATTATTTCTGGGGAACGTCGTGTACGTGCCTCAAGAAAAGCAGGATTAGAAAACATTCAGGCTATTTTGGTTGATTTCACAGAACAACAGATGTTAGAGATGGCATTGATTGAAAATATTCAAAGGGAAGATCTCAATGCTATTGAAGAGGCCAGAGCCTATAAAGCTATTATGGAAACATTAAGCTTAACGCAAGAGGAAGCTGCACAGCGATTAGGAAAATCTAGAGCTCATATTGCCAATACTTTACGTTTATTGAACTTATGTGATGAAATCCAAGATATGGTTTTAAAAGGTGAATTAAGTATGGGGCAAGTCAGACCCCTTGTGACATTACCACAAACGAAGGCTTTAGAACTTGCTAAACGGGCAGTTGCAGAAAAACTTTCTGCGCGTGAATTAGAAAATATGGCAAGATTATATATGCTCAATGCAACGAAAACGCATCAAAAGCCTGAAAAAAATAAAGAATATAGTTATGTAGAAACATTGTTACGTAGAAAATTAAAGACACGTATCAAGGTAGAAGATAAAAAAATTACAATTAAATATACAGATACACATGATTTGAATCGTATCTTAGGAATTCTAGGTGTTATTGAAGAAGGCGAATAGCCTTCTTTTTACATATTAAAAAGGACTGTTTTATTCAACAGTCCTATAATCATTTTCTAATAAAGCATAAAGAGAAGTCTTTTCTAAGAAGCCATCAATCAACCATGTTTTATTTTGTTGGGTTAAGATTAATCGACCAGTAACATGATAAATTTGTTGTCCTTGAGTGTCATGCTCTACTTCAATAGTGGCTTCATAAGTATATTTATGATCTTCTAAAGCTTGGAAACTGACATCTTTTAAAGAAGTATAGCGAATATGCCAAGATTGAAATTTTGTTTGCCAAGTAGGAATAGCACTTTCTTCAAAATAACGGATAGCTTTGTCAGTAGCAAGAGGTTTTAGATTTTCTTGATAATATGGTTCTACTTCAACATTGGAAGAAATCTTTTCTATGAGATCTTGTTGTTGGTAAGCAAGGTCTTGGTTCGTGGTATAGAAAACGGTTAAGAAATCTTTCATGACTTTCTCTTTTGAAGGAGTAGGATGATATAATACCCAAGAAAGAACAGCAATACCTATGAAAAAAAGTATAAATTTTTGATAACGTTTCATAACCTTGATCCCTCCTTTGGCATGAAATATAGTATGAGGGTATTGATTTATTAAAATAAAGAAGAGTTATAGAAATTTTATTTACCTTAAAATAAGAATAACATAGATACAAAGTAGTCACAAGGCTTCACAAAAAAAACTTCATTTTGGAAATGAAGTTTTTATCTTAAACTATTTATTTGATGTAGATTGGATAAATTCATCCTTAACGATCTTCAATTTTTCTGGTTGACAGATGAGATCGCAAGCCATATAAGCAATAGCTTTACTAGCATTTAATAATCCTAATTTACCTTCTTCACTAATGGTTGCACAAGCGAGTTCTTTAGAATGCCCGGCTACATTTTCTTCCGCAATTTTTATACTTCCTTGAATCGTTGGGCATACGTAACTGACACTACCAACATCTGTAGAACCAGCACCAATTTCATTGACAGGTTCAACATTTTGTACACCAAGCAGAGTGTATTTTTCTTTTAACATATCAGCTAAGGCGTAATTGACTAATGTATCTTCATATGGGCATTCATAAATGCTAGTTTTAAAAGTGGTTCCTGTTGCTTCACAAGCACCCTTAGCACAGGCGATAGCCTTATCCGTCACTTCTAAAGCATATTTCATGGTTGGTGCGCGGAAATAGTATTCCATAGAGGCATAAGCAGGAATAACATTAGCAGCACTACCACCATCACGAATAATCCCATGAATATAGGTTTGAGGTTCTACAAACTGACGAAGTAAGTTGATTTGGATATAGGTCATAACGGCAGCATCTAAAGCACTAGCACCATCTTGAGGATGACAACCATGGGCATTTTTTCCAAAAAATTCAAATTTTACAGGATTAATAGCGTTAGATTTACCACCTACACCATTTTTTGTTCCGGGATGAACCATTAAAGCAACATCGACATCATTAAAAATACCCGCTTTACTCATGTGGACCTTCCCACCAAAGTTTTCTTCAGCGGGTGTTCCAATAACACGAATGGTTCCTCCAATCTCATCAGCAATATTTTTAAGTGCTTCACCAGCAGCAATTCCAATGCCAGCAATTAAATTATGACCACATCCATGACCTACTTCAGGCAAGGCATCATATTCACACATGAATGCAATGATTGGACCAGGTTTTTGGCTTTGGTATTCAGCAATAAAGTCAGTTTCACAAACAACACCTGTTTTTGTTTCAAAGCCAGCTTCAATAAGATAATGCGATAATAATTTTTGTGTTTCAAATTCTTGGAATCCTATTTCTGGATGTTCATACATCGTTTTAACAAGAGCCATATATTGATCAATATGAGATTCAATGGAATGATTGATTTGTTCATAAAGTGTCATTGTATTCATCTCCTATCTATTGACTTTCTTTTTCTGCAGCAATCACTTCTGTAAGATCAAAAGGCATTAAAGCTACAGCTTCTTCATACCAAATATCAAGTTGACTTTTTCCACTGTCATCTTTTTCTCTAGCTTTATTAATGACCTGATTGACAAGTTCTTCTAAACTATCATAGCTAGGATCTTTTGAGAAAATAGCGCCTGTTTGATTATAGATGTTTTCAGGATCCATATTAAAAGTTTCTTGTGGAAGAACAGTAATGTTTGTATAAGTTTGTGTTAAAGCAAAGGCTTGTGTTGAAGTACATACAAAGGCATCAAGATCGCCTGTAGATAATTGGGCTGCTACATTGGTTGTATCTGCTAATTGAACAATATTAGCGTCGTCTACAATGGTTTGAGCCATTTCATATTGAATAGAAGCTGCTTGAGCACCGACTTTGGCATTGTGTAGACGGAAATCTTCTTTTATTTGATACTTATCAAGATCTTCTGTTCTGATCATCAAAGCTTGCCAAGATGTATTATCTGATTCACGAGCATAACTTGCAGAGAAATCAACAACTTCAGCTCTTTTTTTAGTATAAGAGAATCCGGAGATACCAAAATCAATGGTACCTGCTTGAGCATTGGCAATGACAGTATTAAAGTCAGATTCTTGGATTCTTAATTCAACCCCAATTTCATCGGCAATGGCTTGTGCTAAAGCTATATCGCTACCAACAATTTGTCTTTTACCATCTTTATTAATATAAAATTCATACGGAGCATAATCTGGAGAAGTTCCTACTGTGATATATCCTTGTTTTTTAATTCTTTCTAAAGCATCTTCATTATTTGAAGAACAAGCACTAAGCGTTAAGATCATTAAACATGATAGACATAATAATAAATATTTTTTCATTTGAATCATTCCTTTCTACATAACTTTTTCTAAGAATTCTTGAGTACGTTTTTTCTTGGGGTGATTAAAGATATCATCAGGTGTACCCTCTTCTAAGATAATACCTTCATCGATAAAGAGAACACGGGTAGCAACTTCTTTAGCAAAACCCATTTCGTGAGTGACGATGACAGTGGTCATCCCACTTTTGGCTAAATCTTTAATGACATTTAGAACTTCTTTGACCATTTCTGGATCCAATGCGCTTGTGGGCTCGTCAAACAACATGACATCAGGTTCCATGGCTAAAGCTCTAGCGATAGCGACACGTTGTTTTTGTCCCCCAGATAAAGTGGAAGGATAAACATCTTTCTTATCTTCTAATCCAACTTTCTTAAGTAATTCTAAACCAAGCTGTTGTGCTGTTTCTTTATTTGTTCCTTTAACTTTAATCGGTGCTAGGGTAATATTTTCCAAGACTGTTAAATTAGGAAATAAATTAAAATGTTGGAAAACCATACCGATATGTTCTCTGATTTTATTAAGATCAAAGCTTTTTTTATCTTTGACTGTCAAGTTTTGATCCTTGAAAATCACTTCACCGCTGGTAGGCTCTTCTAATAGATTCAAGCAACGAAGAAAAGTGGATTTTCCAGAACCAGAGGCTCCAATAACCGCAACGACTTCTCCTTTCTCAATGTGTGTTGTGATTCCTTTTAAGACCTCTAACTTTCCAAAAGATTTATGAAGATCAAGCGTTTTTAGCATCTTTATTCAGTCTCCTTTCTAATAAATGAAGTAATGACGTTAAAAGTGTCGTAAGAATAAAATAGATAATACCAATAATGATGAGAGGCTCTAGAACACGATAGGTTGCACCTTGAATAATTTTTTGTTGGTACATCACATCTGCAACACCGACAACAGAAACCATTGAAGATTCTTTGATCATCATGATAAACTCATTTCCTAATGCAGGAAGAATAGTTTTAATAGCTTGAGGTAAGATGACATAGCGCATGGTTTGATGAGCGTTAAGACCTAAAGAGCGAGCTGCTTCATTTTGCCCAACGTCAACAGCGTTGAGGCCAGAACGGAAGATTTCACATACATAGGCACCGGAATTAATGGCTAAAGCGATGACAACCGTTATCATTAAACCAGAACGTGCACCTAATAAATCAGGAATTTTGATACCAATCTGAGGGAAACCCAGTGTCCAAAGATAAACTTGTAATAAAATCGGTGTTCCACGAATCACTTGTGTATAGGCAGTAGCCAACCAGTTAAAGATTTTAAATCGTGATCGTTTGGCAAGTGTAGCAATAAAACCAAATAAACATCCAAGAATAACGGTGACGAATGAAATACCTATCGTTAACAAGGCACCATCTAAAAACCATGATAGATAGGGAACCATAGAACTCATATCAATCTTAATTGCACATATATGCATCATACATTTTATCCTCCTTTTGAAATAAAAAAATCTCTTGGCAAAAGCCAAGAGACGTATAAACCGCGTTACCACTCTTATTGATAATAGTTGACCTATTATCCACTCTCGTCGTTAAGGGTGACAGCCCGATTATCCTATGTATTCAGATAATCCTCTAAAAAGTGCGCTTCATCTAAATTCGCTGTTATCCGTCTTCCATCAACCACGGACTCGCTGTAACTTGAATTTAAACTACTCTCTTTCTCATTGAGTTTATTTTCTATGTGTTTCATTATATCTTAAAAAATATAGCTGTCAACCTATAATTTTAAATTTTTTTATGTAATCTTACAGATAAAATTAAAAATAAGGTAGTAAAGATGCCGTATTCATTTGTTGTTAATACAAACAAAGAAGGGCAATAGTGACTATATATAAGAGCCAGATTAATTAAAAGTGTAAAAAATTAAATTATTCCTGTATAAACGGCCGTATCGTTGCTTTTATAAAATATTAAGCGTAAAATAATATTAAGGATCTATGCAAAGGGAATTATATGGAAAAAATTAGTAGGATTATTCAGGAAAAAAGAATCATCAAAGGTTTAAGTAGAAAACAACTTGCTAGAGAACTCAATGTTTTAACTGGGTCGGTTTTTTTATGGGAAAATTCATTTTTTAATCCCGATTTATTATCATGGATCATCCTTGGAAAGTTATTAGAAATTGAGCCAAATATTTATCAAGAATATTTTCATATTTTAGAGAGAAAACATAAGATTAAAGAAAAATGTCTTTCTTTAATATGTGTATTAAGTTTAAGTATATGTATATGTTATATAGGATATTATAGTCGAAAAAAGACCATGGAAAAAAAACAAGGATACGAATTTGTTGTATCCAAACAATGGAATGAAATTCAAATGATGTATCAAGGACAAGTGTCTTTTTTTAGAGTTGACGATATACAAAAAGATGCTTTATTGAATATTTTAAATATTGATCAATGGATTAAGGTTGATCAATTACCTCCATTAGAAAAGGTCAATGAAATTCATATGATGAATATCTATGATGAAGAAATACTTTATATTTATGAATGTTGTAATGAGACTTATTTTTCTTTTTTTAAAGATCAAGACATTTACAAGATTGATAAAATCTTAGGTGATATCAATGCTTTCATAGAATTGGCTTCACCTTAGAAATATTAGTTTGATGATTTGAGAATTCGTAAATATTGTGCTAATATATATCAAAAAGGGGGTATTAAAATGAATGATACAAGATTAAAAAAGTTATTGAGCTTATTAGAAAGAGAATGCTTAGATGGAGCATTTTTTGCAACAGGGCCTAATTTTCAATATTTATTAGATTGCACTGAATTAAGATGGCAAAGACTGGAAATGAATAATATTGCTGGAATTTCATCTGCTATCAATGTTCCTGATGCATTGCTTTATGTGCAAAAAGATGGTGAATATCATCTCTTTGTTATTCCTAGTCGTTATGATGATTTAAAACATGAAAAAAATGTTCATGTTTATTATTTAGATCGTATGTTGGATGGTATTGAACGTGTTCTTAAAGGAAAGCGTTTTGCGGTAGATGCGCCAGCACGCCAGCATCTAATCGATGTTTTAAAAGGATTACAACCTGATGTTGAAATCAGTGATGGAGAAAAATTAATGCGTGAACTTCGTATGTTTAAAGATGAAAAAGAAATTAAGATATTAGAAGAAAACGCACGTTTTACAGATGCTGCCATTGAATGGGTTGTCAATCAATTTAAAGAGGGTATGACTCAGTATGAGGCAGAAGATTTATTGATGCAATATGCCATGGATCAGGGATGTCCGGATTTTTCTTTTGATCCAACGATAGGATTTATGACACGTCAAACGGAGCAATCAAAAGAATTGACATTTGATCATCGACGTACTTTAGTTGAAGGAACTGGTATTGCGTTCGATATCGGTTTTGTTCGTCATGGTTATTGTAGTGATTGGGGAAGAACACTTTTTTATGGTGAGGCACCAGAGTTCTTGAAAAAAGGATATGAAGCTTTGGAAGCTGGTCAAGTCAACATGATCAATCATATTGTTCCTGGAAAAACAAATATTAATGAACTTTATGGCTTTGTACATGAAGAAGTTAAACGCCGTGGTTATGAGGAATATTTACGTTTTAAGGATGCAGGTTCTTTAGGACATCAAATAGGGATTGAATGTCATGAATTTCCAATGTTGAATAATAGTGTTGACTTTATCTTACAACCGGGAATGGTTTTCTGCAGTGAGCCTAAATTATGGTTCCCAAATGAAATTTATATGCGTGTGGAAGATATGATCTTAGTCACTGAAAATGGTGCAAGATCTTTGTCTCAGTTTGATAGAACACGTTTTGAAATTAAATAATATGGTTATAGCGATGAATGTTAAAATTTCATCGCTATTTTTTTCTTTTGAGGATATGTTGAATAGCGATATAGCTAGCACCAAAGATGATCAAGATGCTAAGAAGTCTCATCATATATAAACGATAAAAATACTTAAAATGTGGCATGCATATATCTACGAGAATAAAAGATAAAAATAAAAAAGCAAGAATATAAAATGACTGAGGAAGTAGACGATAAAGGAGTGATAGTAAAGAAGTATCATCTGTTAATAAACTATGATCAGGATGCTTAGATAGATGATATCCCGTTAAGAAGAATGTCAGAGAAATCATGAATAGAAGTAAATTTAATGCCATAGTGAACCTCCTGCGGTTTAGTTTCATCTATCGTAATATAAAAATAGCGGATAAGCAAGGAAATCATACTAAAAAGAGAAGGAATTTGTTATAATGAAAATGGTGATAAAAAATGATAATTGATGGAAAAGCAATGGCCTTGCAACAACAACAGATTTTAAAAGAAGAAATAATCTCATTAAAAGATCGATATGGTAGAAGCCCATGTTTGGCAGTCATCATGGTTGGAACTGATCAAGCGAGTCAGGTCTATGTGCGTAATAAAGAACGCGTATGCCAACGTATCGGTATTCAATCTAAAACCTATCTTTATGATGATATAGAAGAGGAAGCCTTGATCTTATTAATTCAAGCTCTAAACGAAGATGATCATGTAGACGGTATTCTCATAGAAATGCCTCTTCCAAAACATATCAAGACACAACGTGTTTTAGAAACTATCGATAGTCGTAAAGATGTTGATGGTTTTCATCCTGATAATATTGCTCATTTGTTTTTAGGAGAGCCTGGATTAAGACCTTGTACACCTGAAGGTATGATGGTGATGTTAGATAACATAGGTTATTCTTTGGAGGGCAAAGAGGTTGTCGTGGTTGGTCGAAGCCATATCGTGGGTAAACCAGTTGCTTTAATGGCTTTAAATAGACATGCAACAGTGACGATTTGTCATAGTCGTACTAAAAATTTGAAAGAAGTATGTCAAAGAGCAGATGTCCTCATTGTTGCAGTTGGAAAAGCTAAATTGATTACTGCTTCTTACGTCAAAGAAGGTGCTGTGGTTTTAGATGTGGGTATTAATAGAGACGAAGAAGGCAAGTTATGTGGTGATGTCGATTTTGAAGAAGTTCAAAAAAAAGCAGCCTACATTACACCTGTGCCTGGAGGTGTAGGGGCTTTAACAGTGACCATGCTTATGAAAAATACAATTGAAGCTTATAAAATGAAAGGAGAAACGTCATGGATTATCGATTAAACGATATTGTAGAGATGAAAAAACAACATCCGTGTAAAAAATCAACACAATGGCAAATTATCCGCATGGGAGCTGATATTAAAATAAAATGCTTAGGATGTGGAGCCATGATCATGTTTACACGTCGGGATTTTGAAAAAAGATTAAAAAAAGTGATCACAGTCCATGAAGAGGAGTGATCCTCTTTTTTTGTGTTGAGAAAGAATACATTTTTTTAAATACATATTTAATAAAATATAAAAGCAACGAACCCACTGATCATCCATCCCATGATGATGTCTTTAGGGAAGTGCAAACCAGAAAGAAAACGACTTAAAGAAATCAGCAAAGCTATGCTGTAGCATAAAAGAGTTAGGGAAGGAAATGCAGAAGTATAGGTAAAAGCTAGGATCCATGCACAAACACAGTGACGACTTGGAAAGCTTTGACCAGATGTGTGCTTTAACAAAGGTTCAAAATGATATTGCTCATAAGGTCTAGGAAAATTTAAAAAAGATCTTAAAAGAGAACTAAAAATAAAGGTGCATAAAGGAACCACTGTATAAAGAAATCCTTTTGAAGACATGTTGATATAGATATAAATTAAAAAAAGTGGATAACTTATATAAAAGAAATATGGAAGATATCGTGTAAGAAAAATAATTCCATGCGTTATATGATATTTTTGATAGAAATAAAAAAGATGCTGATAAATTTCTTCCATAAAACCACCTCAATTTATCTTAACATTTTTTTATTAGACAGCAAGCTTTTATTTGCTTATACTTAAAAATAAAGAGGGATGATGATGAAAAAAATAGTTGAAATATGTTGTGGAAGTTATGAAGATAGCTTAGTTGCTTTTAAGGCAAAAGCAGATCGAATAGAACTTAATTCTGCTTTGTATTTAGGTGGATTAACACCAAGTATAGGTACATTAAGAATGGTTAAAAGAGTAGTGGATATTCCAGTAGTAACGATGGTTAGAAATCGAGGTGCAGGATTTTGTTATAGTGAGGAAAGTTATGAGGTCATGAAAGAGGATGCCAGAATATTGTTGGAAAATGGGAGCGATGGATTGGTTTTTGGTTTCTTAGATGAATGGGGTCATATCCAAAAACAGCGGGTTAAAGAATTTGTACAGCTGGCTAAACAATATCATAAAGAAGCTATTTTTCATCGTGCTTTTGATTGTACTGCTTCACCTTATGAAGCCATTGAGCAACTCATTGATCTTGGAGTTGATCGTGTATTAACTAGTGGACAAAAAGAAAAAGCTTATGAAGGTAGGTATCTAATAAAAGAACTACAGGAACGATATGGTGATAAAATACAAATTCTTCCCGGAAGTGGTATTGATAGTGGTAACGCTAAAAAAATAATAGAAGAAACAGGTGTTTATCAAGTCCATTCATCATGTAAAACGTGGTGCATCGATCCGACGACTCATGCGATTTTTGAAGTCAATTATAGTTATGGTCAAGAGTGTCAGTATGATTGTGTTTCCAGTCAACGGGTCAAGGAATTAGTGGCAGCTTTAAAATAAGCACACTTGCATTTTAGATAGAATTTATATACAATGAAAAACGTAGAAAGAAGGAATGAAAATGGGATTAACAGCGGGAATTGTGGGACTTCCTAATGTTGGGAAATCGACACTTTTTAATGCAATTACAAATGCACAGGTAGAAGCAGCGAACTATCCTTTTGCAACGATTGATCCTAATGTTGGGGTTGTGGAGGTACCAGATGTACGTTTGACAACATTAAGTGAAATGTTTCAACCAAAGCGGACCATTGCAACAACCTTTGAATTTACAGATATTGCTGGACTTGTTAAAGGAGCGAGTAAAGGAGAAGGGTTAGGAAACAAATTTTTAGCGAATATTCGTGAAACTGATGCTATATGTGAAGTTGTTCGTTGTTTTGAAGATAGTGATATCACACATGTTGAAGGCGGTGTGGATCCAATTCGAGATATAGAAACCATTAATCTGGAACTGATTTTCGCAGATTTAGCCACTGTTGAAAAACGTCTTTCAGGTCTAGAAAAAAAAGCAAAGTCGGGAGATAAAGAAGCCAAGATTGAACAAGGGATCTTAGTAAGATTACAAGAGACATTTTTACAAGAACGTCCAGCACGTTGTTTAGACTTTACTAAAGAAGAGATGGTTTTTGTAAAACAATGGAGTTTGTTGACAATGAAGCCACTCATTTACGTGGCTAATGTAGGAGAACAAGATATTGAACATCCAGAAAATAATGTTCATTACCAACGCGTTGTTGCTTATGCACAAAAAGAAGGCAGTAAAGTGGTGCCTATCTGTGCTAAGATTGAAAGTGAACTTGTTGGATTGGCAGATGATGAGAAAGCAATGTTTATGGAAGAGCTAGGGATTAAAGAAAGTGGCTTAGATAAATTGATCCATGAAGCCTACAGTCTTTTAGGTTTACAAACCTTTTTTACAGTAGGAAAAGATGAAGTAAGAGCATGGACTTTTAAAAAGGGAATGGTAGCGCCAGAGATGGCAGGAATTATACATACAGATTTCCAAAGAGGATTTATTAAAGCAGAAACTTATAGTTATGATGATTTAATGACATATCAAAGTGAATTGGCTTTAAAAGAAGCCGGAAAACTTAGACAGGAAGGGAAGACATATGTTGGTCAAGACGGGGACATTATGTTCTTTAAGTTTAATGTATGATGAAAAATAAATGGTTGAGACGAATCATCTTTCTAATAGCTTTATCTGTTTTTGTTTATTCTAGTGTACAGCTCTTTCTCATTTACCAAAAATATGATCAATTAGATAAAAGTTATTCTACTTTAGAACAGCAGTATGCGATGGATCTTTCAGAAGTGAAAGAACCTTATATCAAAATTGATGTTGAGGCTTTAAAGCAACGTAATGAAGATAGTATTGGTTGGATTTATATGAGAGATACAAAAATTAATTATCCAATTATGTTTGGTGAAACAAATGATACGTATCTCCATCATACGATTGATAAAAAATATAACTTTGCAGGAACACCATTTATTGATTGTCGTCAGGATGGTAGTTTTACACAGGCAAATACCATTATTTATGCACATAACATGAAAAATGGAAGCATGTTTAAAGGATTGGAAAAATTCAAGCAACAATCTTATGTTGAGACACATCCATATATTTATATTTTCTATATGGACGGACGTATTGGAAAATATGAAATCTATGCTTGTTATATTGCAGATGAGAGTGAGGAGGAAGTCTACAATCCATATGTAGAAGATGGAGCTCAATATCAGCAAATGGGTAGAAATCGTTCTCTCATTCATACAGATACTAAGCTTGATGGAGAGGCACCAGTGATTACACTATCTACTTGTGTAACCGCCAATAAACCAGAACGTATTGTAGTTCAAGGGATTTTGATAGATATTTTAGAAGTTGAATAAAATAAAGCAAGTCCATCTAACGATGAATTTGTAAGATAAATGTAGGCATAAAAAGTGTCTACATTTTTTGTTTTTTTATAAAAAGATAGTTATGAGTTAGAAAGGAGAAAAAATATATTTTTTGTTTTATTATTATGGGAAAATAAGGGATTTCTGGATGTGGCTTATTGAAATTCAAAGATAAAAAGAATATAATCTTTTTGTATAAATAAGGAGTAAAAGATAGGAATTATCCTATATATCAAGTTGAATGCAGACATTTTATAACATCTTCTTTATAAGAAAGTGAGGGAAATTTATGAGAAGAAAAATCTTATGTTTGTTGATAGCATTTTTTATGGCTATAGGACTTTTTTCAACAGAAAAAGCTGCTAAAGCTGCAAGTTATTATGAAGAACGTTGGGCTGAATGCACTGCTAAGGTTCAATGGGCAGATACGGGGCTAACGCCATGGGATGGTACCGCACAACAACCAACCAATGGTAGTGGTACGGAAGCTGATCCATATCTTATTACAACAGCCCCAGAATTGCGTTGGTGTTTAACCAATGGCCAAGTATCATGTAAATTGATGAGTGATATTGATTTAGGCGGTAAAGATAATAAAAATTGGTTAAGCACAGGGATACCTGCTAGTGCAAATACAGTTGTGATTGATGGTAATGGTCATACTGTCTATAATCTGTTCTCAGAACACTCAGGTGCTGGTGTTTTTGGTTTAATTGGTTATGCGGCAAATCCTAATTTTGTTCTTAAGAATTTAACATTATCTAATGTTTATATTCATGTTACAGCAGGAGGTGCTGATCATTATGCTGCGACTTTAGTAGGTAAATTCAATGCAGGAACAGTTGAGAACTGTTTAGTTAAAAATGCATTAGTCAATGGTAATAATGGTACAACCAATGGTGTAGCAGGTCTTTTTGCGCCAGATAATTCAGGTGGTAGTGGAATTATCATTCGCAATACTAGAGCTATTAATGTGCATGTTTATGGTGCAGGTTGTGTTTCTGGATTTATTGAAGGACCATGGGGAAGAGCAGCAAGTATTTTATTAGAGAATTGCTCTGCTATTGATGGTACAGCGATTTCCACAGGTGGACACTCTGGTGGGTTTACTTCATGTGTAGAAATTACAGGAACAGCAACTTATAATAATTGTTATACAAATATTGATGTTTATGGTAATACACAAACAGGTGTGTTTGTGGGTGTGACTCATGGTGGTACACATATTTTTAATAACTGTTATGCTTCAGGTAAAATTGAAGGAACAGATACGATAGGTGGATTCTTTGGATGTACTTCAGGTGCAGCAAGAGAAACTTTTACAAATTGTTATTCAACATCTATGGTAGGTATGTCTAATGGTGGTAAAAATATGGGCGGTTTCGTTGGCGTTGGAAGTGCTTCAACGACATATGCCGTTAATTGCTATGCTGCTGGAGAAGTAGGAACATTACGTTCAGCACCTGATGGTATGCCTTTAGATGCCAGTGGAAACCGTTTGACAGGTAATAATGTTACTGGTTTTAGTGGTAATAATATTGGAAATTTTACGAATTGTTATTATGATAAACAAACCACAGCTATGTGTGAATTAGGAAATATTAGTGGTCATGTTACCGGCGTATTGACAAAAGATTTGATTGCAACGAATTTAGGGGATCAATGGGTAACATCAAGCGGAGGATATCCAGAATTAGCTGTTTTTGCTAATTCAGCAGATGCCTATGATCGTGCTTGTTCTTCAGCCTCTGTCAGCACGGTGCATTTATATGCCAGCGAAGATAAGACAGATTATGATACCGTTAGAAAAATTCGTTATGTTTTCCCACTCACAAGTAATGAAAATAGTGGTAAAATTGGTTTCAACGTTTATTGGAATAATTATGTTGGAGAAGATCCATCGAATCCATTGTTCCCAAATGTTAGTCCGTTAGTGGAAGGTACGGTTCCTATTATTACACTTTCGAATGTAGGTACAAAGGATAATGTATCCAGTGTGGCTCCTGGTATTGGCTGGCTACAAGTCAATTCGAAGACAGATGGTGTTATAGGTAAACGACGTTTACGTTTAGTTCCGACAACATCTATTGCGATTTCATCTTCAGAAAACGCAGTCATGGGAGTGGATCGTTTTATTTATACTTCTCCAGAAAAAGCTCCAGAGAATTATAGACCATTATTAGATGAAGAAATTTATTATGATCATCGTAGTGATATCAGTTTTGTTACAACGGATGCTTACAAGTTAAATCAATTTATTTTAGATGGTACAAGTTATCCAACATTAGAAAATAAATTAGATCATCATAAGATTTCATCAGTACCATTCCCAACATCTGTAGAAGGAAAATTTATGACAGGTGATGAGTATGTCGATGATGAAGGGGAAATTTTAGAATATCGTTTTGGAGCTGATCTTAATAATGATATTATCCGTATTCGTTTGAGTTTCCAACAAGAAGATGGAACCTTAAAAGAACTTCTTTGGACGAACTCTCTTTTAGATCTAGTTACTGAAAAACGTACAGCCAAACAGACAACAAAAGATAGTCAAGGCGAAGAGGGCGTTTATGTTTTAGACTATGAGTGGTTAGATAGTACAGGATCATTAAAAGCACAAAGTAGTAAAAAATTAAGTGTCACTAGACCAGGAACGATTACTTATTATTGGAATGATAGTACTCATATGGATAGTGAAGGCGTTTATGTATTTGATCCAGGCGCATATCGTTATGCAGAAACCATTACACAAGCGCTTGCGAGAACACCATCTACATCAGCTAATGGAGATACAGCATCTTTTGGTTTACCTCAAGTTCCAGAAAGAAAAGGATATACATTTACAAATTGGAAGACAAGTGTTGGTGATACAGGAGATGTTTTCGATGAGAATACGCCTGTCATTGGAGACATGAAAGTCTATGCTCAATGGAAAGCTGATCAATATACGATGAAATATGAAACTGAAGATGGTGAGGTCATTATAGAAAACCAAGAAACAGATACGCCTATTCAGTTACCTGATCCAAAACCTACGAAAGAAGATTATTCTTTAGTAGGTTGGACACCTGATCCAGATGGTGATAAAGTTTTAACAGATTTAGATGAAAAAACACTCTTGGATATTATGGATGAATTCCCAGAAAATGGTGAAATCACCTTATATCCAGTATGGGAAAAGAATCCAGACCCAGAAGTGAAGGTCAAAGTAGAAAATGTAACTCATCCAAGTACAGGACAAGTTC
>CANPGX010000007.1 GCA_947573745.1 uncultured Erysipelotrichaceae bacterium
AAGTTATTCACATTTGTGAATAATTTTAGTTCACAATGTGAATAAGTGGTGAAAAAAATTTATGAATAATATTTATGGTCTATTTGTATTTTTATATTTATAATAAAAATAAATGAAATTTCAATAGATGAGGTTTATGCCGATGAAAAAGAAAAGAATCATCATTTTAATAAGTTTTTTGTGTCTTTTGAGTTTAGGTTATTTTTTATATGATAGCCATGATATGCATGTATTGACAAAACAAATGACCCAGCGTTTATTTAGCGAAAATATTGTCAATCACAAAAATGCAGACATGTATTTAAATATCAGTACATGTTATGAAGATGATCAACCGACACATCCTAAAGTTATTTCATTTGATCAACCATGGAATGGTTATCGTTATTGGATGGCTTATACGCCTTATTTATTTGGTAAAGATTATTATGAAAATCCTTGTATTGTTGTGAGTCAAGATATGATTCATTGGAATACGATTCAAGGCTATGAAAATCCTTTAGAACCGGTACCTGATCAATATATTAAAGCAAAAATTTATAATTCGGATACACACTTAATTTATAATTCAGACACACATCAAATGGAATGCTGGTGGAGATATGTAGATGATACACAAGATAAAGTTATTATTTATAGAAAAGTCACGGAAGATGGTGTTCATTGGTCTGATAAAGAAGTTATTTTTGAAGAAGTAAGAAGTCAGAAAGATTTTCTTTCTCTTTCTTTAATTTATGAAAATCAAATGTATCATCTATGGTATATTGATAAAAACAATACTATGAAATATTGTTCTGGAAAAGATGCGCATCAATTTAATACACCAAGGAAAATTAATATTGAATATGAAAATCCACAATTAAGAAGTTGGCATTTTGACGTTATTCATACCGATCATGGTTATGAAATGATCATGTCGGCATTTATTAAGGGAAAAAAGCATTTAACGATGAACTTATATTATGCTAGTTCACAAGATAATATTCATTATGATACCTTTAAAAAGATCTTAGGACCTAGTCAAGGAAATCAATTTGATAATAGTGGTATTTATAGGAGTAGTTTTATTTATAAAAATGGTTGTTATTATGTTTTTTATTCAGGTATATCCAAAGATGATCATCGTCATATTGGTTTAGCTTATGGAGAAGATATCTTTGATCTTCAAGGATTAAGAAAAGAAGACATCTCTAATTTTTTAAAAAAAGCAAAATAGCTTATACATTTTAACTTCAAATATTGACTTATTCACATAAAACGTATAAAATAATGGGGCATATGTTTACTGTGTATAAAAATATATAGTATTTTGGAGGTGTAAAAAAGATGAAAAGAACATATCAACCCAATAAGCGTAAAAGATCAAAAACGCATGGATTTAGAGCAAGAATGGCTACTGTAGGTGGCAGAAGAGTGCTTGCAAGACGTCGTAGAAAAGGAAGAAAAGTATTATCTGCTTAATAAAAAAACCACTTTAATGTGGCTTTTTTTCTAAAAAAGATGAAAAAAGAATATCGCGTTAGAAAGAATGAAGACTTTCAGGTTATCATTCATCAAAAACACAGTATTTCATCAGCTCAGTTTGTCGTCTATTATGCAAAAAACAACTTAACACATGCAAGAATAGGTATTTCTGTCAGTAAAAAGTTAGGAAATGCTGTCATAAGAAATAAAATAAAGCGTCAATTGAGGATTATCGCAACAGAAATATTTGAAAAAAACAGTCAATACGATTATATTATTATTGTGAGAAAAAAATATTTAAATTATTCTTATCATGATAATAAAGAAAATCTTTTGAAACTTTATCAAAGGATAAAAAAAGAAATGGAGAAAAAAAATGAAACTTAATAAAAAATGGTTAAGAGTCATGATGGTCATCGCCTTATTGGTTCTTGTGACTGGATGTACTCAAAATATCGATGCTAATGGAAATATCCTTGCTGGTAGAGAAATTACAGAAGCAACTAAATGGACCTTAAAAGCAGGATGGTTTGATTTCTTATTTGTTATTCCTATTGCAAAACTTATTTTGTGGATTACAGATATGGTAGGCAATGTTGCTATTGGGGTCATTGCTGTAACTATTTTTGTCAATTTGTTGACTTTGCCAATTATGATCAAATCAACAGTATCTAATCAAAAAATGCAATTTATTCAACCAGAAGTTGAAAGAATTCAAAAGAAATACCGTGGTCGTAAAGATCAAGCTTCTCAATTAAGAATGTCTAATGAAATCAATGCGATTTATAAAAAACATGGTATTAGTATGTGGTCTTCATTCACCACTTTCTTAACATTACCTATTATGATTGCTATGTGGTATGCTGTACAACGTTTACCAATCATGTATACTTCAAGCTTTTTAGGTATTAATATGGGTGTTAAGTTATGGGATATGATTGTTAAATTTGAACCTATTTATATTATCTTATTAGTCATTGTTGCTATTGTACAATTTGCTTCTATTGAAATACCTAATATTTTAATGAGAAGAAAACCACATTTCCGTGAATCGAGCCAAATGAAATCTATGAAATTTATGAATTATTTCATGGTCATTATGTTCGTTTATTTTGCATGTATCATGCCTTCAGCAATGTCTATTTATTGGATTACAAACAGTATTATCAGTATTGTTCGTTCAGTCTATATTGATGTGAAGTATGGCGATACGATGACAAAAAAAGGATCCTATTTAGATCAAAAATAACACGAGGAGGTGTGTAAGATGAAAACATATAGTGCAAAAACAGTGCAAGAAGCTATTGAATTAGCATGTTTGGATTTAGGTGTAACACCAGATGAACTTCATTACGAAGTTTTATTAGAGAAGAAAGGTTTGTTCTCTAAAAAAGCAGAAATTGAAGTTTATACAACTCAAATGATGATTGAATATATTGAATCTTACGTGCGTCGTATATTAACAAATATGGAATTTGAGGTAGAAGTTGTTTCCTATATTCAGGATGATCGTATTTTCTGTAATATCAATACAGATAATAACTCTATCTTGATTGGTAAAGGTGGTATTATCTTACGAGCCTTGAACTTTATTGTTCGTAACGCAGTTTCCTTAAACTTTAAAAAGCGTATTGAATTAAGTTTGGATATTAATGGTTATCGAGAAAACCGTCATAAAAAGGTAGCTGGACTTGCTAAAAGATTAGGAAAGAGTGTTCAAAAAAATAAAATAGAAATTCGTTTAGATCCTATGCCTTCAGATGAAAGAAAAGTCATGCATCAAGTGATTGCAGAAATGGATCATCTAAGAACTGAAAGTAAAGGGGAAGGAAAAGATCGTTATTTAACGATTTATTATGATGAAAACAAATAGGAGTTATCTTAGGATAGCTCTTTTTTTGTTGACTTCATAGGCTTTTTTATCATTTATTATAGCTAATAAAAAGGATTATGCTATAATAATAGGGCTATAAAATAAAAAAAGAAGAGGTTATCTATATGTTTAAAAGTATGAAATATGTATTCTTAGAAAATATCCATAACTTTTATAGAACTTTTTCTATTGCCAAATATGAAATTTTGGCGGATATGAGATTCAAAATTAGGTTTATTTTGGAATTTTGCGCATCCCACGATACAGATTTTAACTTATTGGTTTGTTTTTGGCTGGATCATGCAAAATAATAATCACTATGAGGGTACGCCTTATTTAGATTGGCTTGTTGGCGGCATCATTGCTTGGTTTTTTATTAGTCCATGTATTACCAATGGCTGCTTAGCTATTTTTTCAAAAACCAATGTGATTACAAAAATGAAATTTCCGGTAAGTATTTTACCAGCTACTGTCGTATTAAAGGAATTGTTTAATCATCTTTGTTTATTATCTATTGTCCTTTGTGCTGTGATGTTTGGCATTGCGTTGTCTATGACAACATCAGTATTGAATATGTTTACACGAGATTTTAGAAAAATGGTGCTCGCTTTTATGCGTTTATTAATGTATTTAACACCGATCCTTTGGCCCATTTCAAGATTTAAAAGTCATCCCACTTTAGGAATAATCATGAAATTAAATCCTATCTATTATATTGTTCAGGGATATCGAGATAGTTTTTTTGGGCAAAAATGGTTTTGGTCTCATCCAGTGATGACTCTTTATTTTTGGAGTGTTGTCTTCTTACTATTTGCTGTAGGAAGTTATTTAATGTATAAGTTTAAAAATAAATTTATTGATATGATATAGGTGATCAAGATGGAATATGCAGTTGAATTTGAACATGTATCCAAAATTTATAAATTAAAGCATAAAGAAGGTGTCAAAAAAGGTGAAAGACAACAATTTTATGCCCTGAAAGATATTTCTTTTAAGATTCCTAAAGGGGAAGTGGTTGGAATTTTAGGAACAAACGGTTCAGGAAAATCAACGATGAGTGTTGTTTTAGCTGAGATTTCTGGCATTGATGAAGGAGAGATTCGGGTTCATGGTGAACAAGCGCTGATTGCGATCAATACAGGATTAAACAATCAGTTAACTGGATTAGAAAATATTCGTGTTAAGGGAGCTTTATTAGGATTAAGTCGCAAGAGAATTGATGAGATTACGCAGGGTGTGATTGATTTTGCAGAAATCGGTGATTTTTTATACCAACCTGTCAAAAAATATTCTAGTGGTATGAGATCGCGTCTAGGTTTCTCTATATCCTTATGTTTAAATCCAGATATTATCATTGTCGATGAAGCTTTATCTGTAGGAGATAAAGGTTTTGCGCAAAAATGTCTTCAACGGATGACAGAATTGAAAAATGAAGGTAAAACGATTATTTTTATTTCCCATTCATTACCACAAGTGAGAGGTTTTTGTACCAAAGCGATATGGATCGAAGGTGGGCAAATGATGGAATATGGTGAAGTGAATGATGTTTGTGATCATTATTCTGCCTATGTTGATCATTACAATCAATTATCAGAAAAAGAAAAAAAAGATATTCTAGATAAAAAATTTCAAGATCGTTTGATCATAGAAAAGAAAAAAAATCTTTTAGAAAAAATAAAAGATATGATTTGGGGATAAAAGGGGATTGGCTATGAAAAAAGTTATTACATATGGAACATTTGATTTATTTCATATTGGACATTTGAATATTTTAAAAAGGGCTAAGGCATTAGGTGATTATTTGATCGTAGCGATCAGCAGTGATGCATTTAATGCCATCAAAGGAAAGAAAGCTTATTATAGTGATCAGGAACGTATGGAAATTGTTAAGGCTATACGTTATGTTGATGAAGTCATCTTAGAAGAATCATGGGATCAAAAAGTAAGAGATGTTCAAGAACATCAGGTAGATGTTTTTGTTATGGGGCATGACTGGGAAGGAAAATTTGATTTTTTAAAGGATTATTGTGAAGTGGTTTATTTACCTAGAACGGAAGGAATATCTTCCACAAAAATTAAAGAAGATTTGAAGGTGAAATAAATGAATTATAAAGCGTTACTTAAGAAAGCAAAAAAAACAAATAAGATCGACTATTTAAGCAAAACAAAATATCTTTATTATTATCAAATGTTAGCCATTGATGAAAAAGCTATTGTTTTAGAATCACAACATGGAAATAATCTTCATGGTAATATCTTTTATCTTGCTAAAACATTGAATGATGGCGTTGATTATCAATCTTTTAGATGTTATCTGATTTACAGCAAAAAAAGCAAAAAACAATACGAGCAACTTAAAGAAAAATACCATCTTCATCGTATGGAACTTGTCCGTTTAGGATCATTAAAATATTATCAATTGATGGCCAGTGCCAAATATTTATTGAATGATACTTCTTTTCTACCTTTTTTTATTAAAAAAGAAGGACAAGTTTACTTGAATACATGGCATGGAACACCTTTAAAAACTTTAGGTAAAAAAGTAGAAAATGATTATCACAATATTGGTAATGTACAAAAAAACTTTTTTATGTGTGATTACTTACTCTATCCTAATGAATATATGGAAGAACATATGGTGGAAGACTATATGTTACAACATCTATACCAACAAGATATCGTCTTAGGTGGATATCCAAGAAATACGGTGTTTTATGATGAAGTCAGAAAAAGAGAAATTCGTCGAGAATACGCCTTAGAAGATCAAGAAATTTTTGTTTATATGCCAACTTATCGAGGAAAAGTGGGTAAGGTAGAAACCCAAAAACAAAATGCTTGGTTGACTGAACAACTCATGATGATTGATGATCACTTACAAGAGAATCAGGTTCTTTATGTCAACTTACATCCATTTGTTTCTAATGATATCCATTTTGATCAATTTAAAAAAATCAAAAAATTTCCTAAGGATATAGAAACATATGAATTTTTAAGTATAGCAGATACTTTAATCACAGATTATTCTAGTGTTTTCTTTGATTTTGCAGTAACGAAGAAGAAGATTATTTTATTTACGTATGATGAAGAAGATTATTTAGCTGAAAGAGGAATGTATTTATCTATGCATGATTTGCCTTTCCCTCAGGTTAAGACAACAGAAGCATTATTGACTTTCATGAATCTTGAAAAAAATTATGATGATACAGAATTTTTAAAAACGTATTGTCCTTATGAAAACTTATTTGCTGCCAAAGATTTATGTGATCTTGTCTTATTCAATAAAAGGGAAAGATTGTCTATTCATCGTCTAGCACAAGATCATCAAGAAAAGGTATTGATCTATACAGGAAATCTTGCTAAAAATGGTATTACGTCTTCTTTAAAGAATCTTTTAAATCATTTAGATGTTCATGAAAAACATTATTATTTAACCTTTAATAGTTATGTTATCAGAAACAATAGAACTTTCTTAAAAGAGCTACCAGAAGGTATTGATTATATTGCTACAACAGGTAAGATGAATGCTAGTGTTTCTTTAAAATATCAATTGATGCGTTATCGTCAAAGTAAGATATCGATGGAAGATTTTGAAAGAAATATGAAGGATTTATACCAAGCAGAATATCGACGTCATTATGCGCATATCCATTTTGACCACGTTATTCAATTTAATGGTTATGAATTTAGAAAGATTTTATTATACTCACAAGCACAAACAGATCGTATTATTTATGTGCATAGTGATATGGTCAAAGAAATTGAAAATAGACAAAATCAACATCTAACATCTTTAAAGTATGCTTACCAAAACTATGATAAGATCGCCGTTGTCAGTGAAGGGATGATCAAGCCAACAGCAGAAATTTGTGGTGTAGATAGAGATTACCATGTTGTGCATAATTTTATTAATTATCAGGATGTTTTGGAGAAATCAACATGGCCTTTATTGTTTGATAAAAATACGACTTGTACGGTAGATGAAGACACACTTCATCAAATTTTAGAGAGTTCGGATAAGAAATTTATCACTATAGGACGTTATTCGCCAGAAAAAGGACATGCACGTCTTATTGATGCTTTTATTAAAATTCATCAAGAAGATCCTCATACGTATTTATTGATCATTGGGGGTCATGGTAAGGAATATCAAGCCACTTTGGATAAAGTGCAATCATTGGATTGTCAAGATCATATTGTGCTCATTCGTTCAATGAGTAATCCTTATGCTTTGTTGAAGAAGTGTGATTACTTTGTATTGAGTTCACTTTATGAAGGTTTTGGACTTGTTTTAGCAGAAGCCGATATTGTGGGATTACCTGTTATTTCAACAGATATTGATGGCCCAAGAGCTTTTATGAAACAAAATGGTGGACGCTTAGTTGAAAATAGTGAAGAAGGTATTTACCAAGGCATGAAAGAACTTCTTCAAGGAAATGTACCTTGTATGAATGTGGATTATGAAGCTTATAATCAACAAGCTTTAAAAGAACTCTATCAGATGTTAGAAGGATGATCTTATGGTTCATCAAATCAAAAAAATGGTCTTTCTATGTCTTTCTCTAGGATATAGATTATTTACCCACCTTGTTCAAGTGGATGATCAATGCATTGTTTTTATGGCTTTTCATGGTAGAGGTTATTTAGATAATCCAAAAGCACTTTATGAAGAATTAATGAAAGAAAAGAAGATGAAAATCATTTGGATCATAAATGATCAAGATTCTTCCTTACCTGTAAAGCAGTATCGTTATTTATCATTAGGTTATTTTTTAGCTTTTATGAAAGCTAAATATTGGATCGTTAACTGTAAGTTACCTGATTATTTATATAAAAAGAAAAATCAGATTTATTTACAAACATGGCATGGTACGCCACTCAAGAGATTAGGACATGATATTGTAGAAGTAGAAGGACAAAGTTATTATCGTGATGGCTCTTCTAGACAAGATATGTTAGCATCTTATGATAAAGATGCTAAGAAGTATGATTATATGCTTTCTCCCAATAGGTTTTGCGATGAAGTTTTTAAAAGCGCTTTTCATGTTCATGAAAAACAATTGCTTAAGATAGGCTATCCTAGAAACGATGTTTTATCTCATGTTAATGTAGAACAGATAAGATCAATAAAAGAATCCATGAACCTGCCTTTAGATAAAAAAATCATTTTATATGCACCGACGATGCGTGATGATCAACTTGATTTAAAAGGGTATCATTTACATTTAGAGGTAGATTTTTTAAAGTGGAAAAAATATCTTTCTAAGGATTATATTGTCTTATTTAAACCTCATTATTTGATTGTAGATCATACTTTGTCTCAAAAAGGTATTGAAGATTTTGTTTATTTTGTTTCACCTCATCAAGAAATTAGTCAACTATATCTTATCAGTGATCTTCTCATTACCGATTATTCCAGTGTTTTCTTTGATTATGCACTTTTAAAAAGACCTATTTATTTTTATATGTATGATAAGAAGGCTTATGAATCTATTTTAAGGGGTTTTTATTTGAATGTTGAAGAGGATTTACCTGGACCTATTTATGAACAAGAAGATGATTTATTAAAAGCGATTGGTGAAAATCAAGTGTGGTCAGAAAAATTAGAAACATTTAATCAGCGTTTTAACCATCGCCAAGATGGTCATTGTGCAAAATCAGTTTTAAATGTCCTCTTCATGAAGGAGTGATACTCTATGGTTTTAGAAAAAATAATTCTACGTTGTGTGTTAGGAATATTGTCTAAGTTTTATCAATTAAGACCTATAGATGAAAAAAAGATCAGTATGATTTCAATGACACAAGATCATCTTTCCGGTGATTTAAAATACTTGTATGATGCCCTAATTCAAGAAGATGTTCATATCCACCTTGTTTTAATGCGTTATCAAGGAGGATGGTGGCAAAAATTTCTTTATTTTTTAAATTGTATTCAACAACTTAAAGCTGTATATACATCCAAAGTCATCTTAATAACAGATAATAATTATGTTATCTCTAATTATAAAAGAGAAGGTGTTATCGTTATCCAGCTGTGGCATGCTAGTGGTGCTATTAAAAAATTTGGTAATGCCATCAAAAGAGAATATGAAATAAAAAATTACGATTATATTATTTGTACTTCGCCTGTTTGGAAAGAGCCCTATGCGCAAGCTTTTCACGTTAAGCCTGAGCAAGTATTACCCTTAGGACTTCCTCATATCGATGAATTATTTTGCCAGGATCATGTGGATACACTTAAAAGAAGTATACTTGAACGTTGTCCTTTATTAAAAGGACATTATGTTGTTTTATATGCACCAACCTTTAGAGGAAATATCATTGATGGTATGACTTCGCCTTATTTAGATATTGAAAAAATCATGAAGTCACTCCCTAAAGATGTGATATTTCTTTACAAATTCCATCCATTATTAAAGAATGTACAATTACCATATCATGAACGTGTTGTGAATATGAACCAAGAAGATCTTTATTCATTACTTTCAGTGTGTGATTGTTTAATAACAGATTACTCTAGTGTTATTTTCGATGCTTCTATTTTAAAGATGAAGCTAGTCTTCTTTGCCCCAGATATCACACAATATGATCAAGATAGAGGATTTTATATAGATTATCATCATCAAACAGAAATTCCATTATGTTTTAATGAAGATCAACTGATAACCCTTTTAAAGCAAAGGACTTTTGATCTTCAAAAAATAGATACTTTTAGAAATCGTTATTTTTATAATCAAGATGGAAAAAGTCTTGACAGAATTGTATCACTGATCAAAACAGTGATGAAAGGAGATACTTATGTATAGCAAAGAAGCTTCTAAATATATGAATAAAGGCATTATTTTATCCATATTATCTATTCCTATTCTTTATTTTGTGCAATCTTCATGGATTTTCTCATTGATCTTAGCTGCTGGGTACATTTATCTTGTCTACGGGACATTGACATCAGAAAGTGAAGAAAATGAGTTAATTCTTTTTCCATTTCTATGCATTACAATCTGTTTCTTATTCGTTTTCTTTAGATGGTACACACTACCTGTAGAACTCATAGGTATTTATGGTATCTATCGTATTCATCAACGATTAGATCAAAGAAAAAAAGAAAGACATCCAGAACTTTAAATCACTGGATGTTTTCAATTTTGGATGAAAATCTAACAGTCAAAAAAATTGATAGGATGAATCATTAGTATTCATCTTTTTATTATCTTGAATTTGTAATATAATAGGACACATGGAGGGATCAACATGAACGAAGATACTATTGTAGCGATTGCAACAGCACCTTTAGAGGCAGCCATTTCTATCATTCGTATGAGTGGTCCTCGGGTATTTGAAGTCTTAGAAAAGATCTTTACTAAAAATGTACAAGATGTGCCAAGTCATACAATGCATTATGGTTTTATTGTCGATGAAGGAAAACATATTGATGAGGTGTTGGTCAGTGTTTTTAAAGGAAAGCATACTTTTACTGGTGAAAATATGGTAGAAATTAATTGCCATGGAGGTGTTTTTATTACACATCGTGTTTTAGAAGTGTGCTTGAAATATGGTGCCCGTATGGCAGAACATGGAGAGTTTAGTAAACGTGCTTTTTTAAATGGTCGTATTGACTTATCTCAAGCAGAAAGTATTGCTGATATGATCAGTGCGTCAACCACGGAATCAGCTTCTTTAGCTTTAAAAGGGATAGAAGGGCGTATTTCATCATTGATCAAAGATTTAAAAGAAGATCTTATTCAAATCGTGACACAGATTGAGGTAAACATAGATTATCCTGAATATGATAGTGTAGAGGAATTGACAGCTAAAACATTGTTACCATTATCATTGACATTAAGTCAGAAGATGGACCATATTTTAAAAAATGCTCGTAATGGACAATTGGTTAAAGATGGGGTTACAACCGCTATTATTGGTAAGCCTAATGTTGGAAAATCTAGTTTATTGAATGCCCTATTACAAGAAGAAAAAGCAATTGTTACACATATAGCAGGCACAACAAGAGATCTTGTTGAAGGTAAGGTTAATCTTAATGGATTGGTGTTGCATATCATTGATACAGCAGGTATTCATGAAACGAAAGATCTTGTTGAACAGATGGGGGTTAAAAAGTCTTTAGAAAAGGCAAAACAAGCCCAATTGGTTCTCGTTGTTTTAGATGGTAGTCGTCCTTTAGAAGATGAAGATAAGCACTTATTGGATTTGACAAAAGAAATGAAACGTTTAATTGTGATCAATAAGAAAGATCAAGGATGTGTCATTGAACAAGAGGGTATTAAGATCAGCGCTAAAGAAAATCAAGTTGAAGCTTTAGAGCGTGCTATTAAAGAATTATTTGAGGTTGAAAATTTTAATCAGATGGAGGATATATGGTTATCCAATAGTCGACATATTCATTTATTAACTCAAGCTTCTATGAGTTTAAACAAAGCTATTGAAGCTATGAAAATGGATATACCTACAGATCTTATTGTGACAGATTTATATGATAGTTGGGAATATCTTAGAGAAATCCTAGGAGAGCAAGCCAAAGAAGATTTATTAGATGAATTATTTAGTCGTTTTTGTATAGGAAAATAAGGAAGGATATACGATGGAAATTGTAGGAAAGAGATATCAGAAGTTTTCACGTTATTTGTGCAAGATAGCGATCATAGCATTATTGGCCTTTATCATCATCAATGCGATAGCAATCAATCAAGAATACTATGTTATAAGAGTGATTTTGTTTGTATTATGGGTATCATCATTTGTAGAGAGTGCTATATTAAAAGTGATGTCTATGATTATTTTAATGAAACAGAAAGGAAAATCATCATGAAAAATTTATTTAAACCCATGAAAATATTTAATCAAAAACAACTGACGATCATTGATATTGCTTATTTTTTTGTGGCAGTTGCATTATTAGTAGCTAAGAAGATGGTTTGGATCAAAATATTAACAGTAGGAGTTGTCGCTTTATATGGTCTTTATTGGCTGGTAGGAACTTTAAATAAAGAAGAAAAGCAGCAGATTCTAACTAATCTATTTTCATATATCGCTGTTTTTATCTTTTTATTTATTTTATAGACAAGAATCTTCGGATTCTTTTTTTATCATGAGATAGTGGTATGTGTTTAGACAAATCCTTAAATAAAAAGGAAGAAAAAAGAAAATAAAACGGTTATTTTGTGGTTATTTGTTGTAAAAATGATGGGTAGAATGGGGTAAATTTGACAAGACTAACATTATCTGTTATGATGACAAACGAGGTGGAATTTATGTATTTCGATACACACGTACATTTAAATAGTGAAGAACTCTATGAAAATAGGGAAATATTGATTCAACGTGCTTTGGATCAAGGCGTCACTTACATGTGTGTTGTGGGATATGATTTAGCCTCAAGTTTAAAGGCAATAGAGGTTGTTCAGGGATACGATTTTATGTATGCGATCGTAGGCATAGGACCCAATGATTGTCTTGAAACAACAGATGATGATCTAAACATTTTAGATCAGTATCTAAATAACCCAAAAGTAGTTGCTTTAGGAGAAATAGGCTTAGATTATTATTGGGATAGTGTTCCTAGAGAAAAACAAAAAGAGATTTTTGAAAAACAGATTGCTCTAGCGAAAAAACATCATAAACCCATCGTCATCCATAGCCGTGATGCGTCAGAAGATACGTATCAAATTCTTAAGGCAGGTCAACATGGTGGGGTCATGCATTGTTTTAGTGGAAGTTATGAGATGGCTAAGAGATTTATTGATTTAGGTTTTTATATTTCATTAGCCGGTCCAGTTACTTTCAAAAATGCAAAGACGCCTAAAGAAGTAGCAGAAAAAGTAGATTTAAATAAATTGTTGATCGAAACGGACTGTCCTTATTTAACGCCTCAACCATTTCGAGGAAAGTTGAATGAGCCAGCAAATGTTGTGTATATTGCCCAGGAAATAGCGCGATTAAAGCACCTGGACGTAGAAGACGTTGCTAGAATCACAACATTTAATGCCAAAAAAGTATTTGGGATTAAATAAGGAGGAAAATTGAGATGAAAAAAATTCGACAATTAAGTCTTAGTCAAGAAGCTAAGAAAAAGCTTTTACTAATACTTATTTGTTCGGCTTGCTGTGTGCTTTTTTCCATGCCTACATTATTTGCGTGGGCAGATCAAATAGCTAATCCAGAAATTACGATTGAAGTTAAAGATGGAAAGCTAGATGTTGAAGCATTTACAGTAATCAAAGGAGATGCTAAAAGCATCTTAGAACAATTAGACTTAGGTCTAGGTAGTTATGATTTTATGAATGTTGAATTAGATGATGTTCTTGAAGATGGAGATTTGCTTCAAATTTATCGTGTTTCTCATGATGCAGATTCATCACAAGAAGTTATTGAAGCAGAAACAGAAACACATTACGATGGACTTCATTTATTTACAACAACGACTGTACAAGAGGCACAATCAGGTATCTTACAAAAAAATTATGATGTTGTTTATATGAATGGAGCTGAACAAGAACGTATATTGGTGAATGAGGAAGTGGTTTCTGAGCCAGTTAATGGTGTCGTTTCTGTGGGTTCTGTACAAGTGGGGGCTTATTTTAGTGGACGTCTAACAACCTATGGTAGTGATTGTTATGGATGTTCAGGAAATACAGCCAGTGGTGTTAATTTGAATAACCTAGGAGGTCCAACATATACCTACAAAGGACAAGAGTATTATATCTTAGCTGCTGATCGTAGTATCCCTATGTATTCTATCATTAAGATTACAAACCATAATTTAGGGTTACCTTCGACGATTTATGGTATTGTTTTAGACCGTGGTGGATCAATCAAAGGAAACAAAGTCGATATCTATATTGGTAGAGAAAATGGTGAGCGTTACTTTACCGGATATACTTCTTTTAACACACAATTTGAAATTGTTTCTGTGGGAAGATAATGTTGTTAGAAAAAGTAAACAATGCTATAATAGTTCATGTTTAAACATGAACTTTTTTGTTGTTAAAAGGAGAGATCAAAATGTTAGATATCATTGTTGTAGGTGGAGGACATGCAGGTGTAGAAGCTGCCCTTGCTTGTGCTAGAATGCATAAAGAAACATTGTTAGTAACATCAAATTTTAAGAATGTAGCGAATTGTCCTTGTAATACCTCAATTGGTGGTCCGGCTAAAGGTATCATTGTTCGTGAAATTGATGCTTTAGGTGGACAAATGGGGATAACGACCGATCACACTTATTTACAGTTAAAAATGTTAAATACGTCTAAAGGTCCCGGTGTACAATCATTAAGGGCACAGGTAGATAAAGTAAAATATCCTTTATACATGCAACAAATTCTTCAACATCAAGAACATTTATCTATCTTAGAAGCTATGGTAGAAGATCTTATCGTGACTGATCAAGAAGTTCATGGAATTATTTTAAAAGATGGAACAAGGATAGAAGCTAAAGCAGTCATTTTGACAACAGGAACTTATTTAAAGGCAGAAGTCCTTGTGGGGAGTCAAAAAACATCCAGTGGTCCTGACCAACAAGAACCATCTTTATACTTGTCTGATCATCTAAAAGATTATGGATTGACGATTCAGCGATTAAAAACTGGAACACCACCTCGAGTTCTTATAGATAGTGTAGATTTTTCAAAGACTGAAATACAACCAGGTACTGATGCACCTTTGGCGTTTAGTTATATGAGTGATCATTATGTTCCTATTGACCAGCAAGTACCTTGTTATTTAACATATACCAATGAAACAACCCATCAGATCATTCGTGATAATTTACATCGTTCAAGTATGTACTCAGGTATTGTCAAGGGCATAGGACCTCGTTATTGTCCTTCTATCGAAGATAAAGTCGTTCGATTTAGCGATAAACCAAGACATCAGATATTTTTAGAAAGAGAATCTATGGAAATGAACACCATCTATGTCCAAGGATTTTCAACTTCTTTACCCCATGATGTTCAGGAGCAAATGATTCGCACGATTCCTGGATTAGAAAATTGTCGAATTTTAAAATATGCTTATGCGATTGAATATGACGCTATAGATCCATTACAATTATGGCCTAGTTTAGAAACAAAGATCATCAGGCATCTTTTTACTGCTGGACAAATTAATGGAACGAGTGGTTATGAAGAAGCTGCCGCACAAGGCCTAATGGCAGGTATTAATGCATCTTTGTCTTTAGATGGCAAAGCACCCCTTATTTTAAGACGGGATGAAGCTTATATTGGCGTCATGATTGATGATCTTGTCACCAAAGGAACAAAAGAACCTTATCGTATGTTGACCAGTCGTGCTGAGTATCGATTATTATTACGACATGATAATGCTGATGAACGTTTAACTAGCTATGGCTATCAAGTAGGCTTAGTTTCAAAACAACGATATGAAAAATATCTTCAAAAGAAACAACATATCGAAGAAGAAGTTAAACGATTAGAAACGATTCGTTTTACACCAAAGCATCCTATTAATGAGATGCTTAAAGATTTAGATTATGCCCCATTAAATGAGGGTATCAGTGCCAGAGCATTGATGCAAAGACCAGAAATCACCTTAGAGTTATTGTTACCTTATATTGAAGGGACATCTCTTTCTCTAGAAGAAAGAGCAGCCTTAACGATTCATATCAAATATCAAGGATATATTGATAAGACTATGAAACAAGTAGAACGTATGGCAAAGATGGAAGAAAAGAAAATACCATCTGATATTGATTATGAAAGCATTCAAAACCTCTCATTAGAAGCCAAGCAAAAATTATCCAAGATACGTCCTTTAACGATTGGACAAGCGAGTCGTATTTCGGGGATTAATCCAGCAGATATTTCAGTATTACTTATTTATTTGAAACAAAGAGGAGCATAATGTTTAATGATTCAACACAATTTTATGTTACAACTACAAGAAAAAGGCA